>JAGLQA010000395.1 GCA_023137075.1 Candidatus Aminicenantota bacterium | reverse complement strand
TCCCTATTCCAGGATTATTCCAACAATTACTTAGTCGAACGGGGATTGCACTTGCCGGAATACAGCCCTGAGACAGCCGGAGAAATTATATTTAAGGTTTCCCGGGAATTCGATTTTATTTTATATGAATACTTCCAGACCGATATCTTCGCCCACCGCCACAGTTTTGCCGACTCCGGCGAATTGATAAAAAAACTGGACCGGCTTCTGGAAACACTCATCTCTTTCTTAGATAAGGAACGGGACACCCTGCTGCTAACCAGCGACCATGGAAACCTTGAGGATTATTCTACCCGCGCCCATACCCTGAACCCGGTTCCTTTAGTGGTATGGGGGAAAGGCTCCGGCGAATTGAGAACCGCGATTGCCGGTATCGGGGACGTCACCCCGGCCATTTTAAAATACTTCGCAAACCAATCATGAAAGAAAACCAGGGAGTAACCATGAAAAAAAACACTTATCACGTACCGGTTTTATTACTTATTGTATTTTTTATGCTGTTTTTGCCTTCCCTTTCGGCAAATACGTCGACAGACGGGGATTATGCGGAACAGATCAGCATCATCGAACACTTTGTTAAAGCCAACATGAAAAATTTCAAAATTCCCGGCCTGGCTGTCGGTTTTTATAAGGACGATTTCACCTGGACCAAAGGTTTCGGTTATGCTGATTTAGAAAACCGGGTGCCGGTCACACCGGGCACCCTGTTCCGCATGGCCTCGGTTACCAAGCCCATGACCGCTTCAGGGATAGTAAAACTTGCGGAAGGTGGTAAATTAAACATCGACGACCCGGTCCGGAAATATGTACCCTATTTCCCCGAGAAAAAATGGCCCGTAACAATCCGCCATTTACTCGGACATATGGGCGGGATCAGCCACTACCGCGATGAGAATGTGGAGCTTCATCTTAAAACCCATCACAACACCCGCCGGGCCATCGACATTTTTAAAGATTGGGAATTGGAAGCGGAACCGGGAACCAGGTTTATCTATTCCAGCTATGGCTATAATTTATTGGGAGCAGTCATCGAAGGGGCTTCCGGGCAATCCTTCGCCCGGTATATGACCGAAAATATCTGGAAGCCTCTAAGCATGAACCATACCCGGATGGATATCGCGGACGAGATTATCCCCAATCGAACCAGGGGTTACCGAATAATCGACGGCAGCATAAAAAACTGCGAGTTTGTCGACATCAGCAGCCGCTTCGGCGGCGGCGGCACCCTGGCCTCCGTAACCGATATGTTGAACTTTGCATGCGGCCTCGACCGGGGAAGGGTACTCTCCCTGCAGGCGCAAAAACAGATGTACGACTCGATGGAGACCAAAAACCACCGTTTAACCGAGTACGGTATGGGATGGCGCATGGACTTTTTATCCGGCTTCTGGAATGTCGGCCACGGCGGCGGTCAGACCGGGACTTCGACCTACCTGCTGCGCTTCCCCGGCGAAAACTTTGCGGTTGCGGTTGCCACCAATTTGCAGGGGCATAACACGCAAAAATTCGCCGCCCTCATCCGCAGGATTGTGCTTGGCGCCTTTCATGTCAGGGTCGAAACCCCCGGTGAGGATGAAGATGAGTTCCGCAAACTGCATCTTGTCTGGCACGTGGGCCTGGGCTATCTCAGCCGTTTTAACAAACCCTTTACGGAAAAGAGCGAAGAATTGGCGGAAAGTTTCGCCTATTTTAACAAAATCGATGCCAGGGACGAGAAAGCGCGGCAAAAAATAATCGATGGGCTTTTTACGTCCACCGGTTCACCGCTATTTAAAATCGGAACTTATATGGCCCAAAGACTGGGGCAAACCTATGGCAGAGAAAAACTCGACTATTACCGGAGAATGGGGGCCATTCCCTTTTTTGCAGGATATATTGATCTCTATAAGAAGGATACCTCAATACCGGCGAAATACCGTTTCACGAAAAAAATGGAAAAATTGGTCTCCCGCTGGCACAAATCCTGGAAAAAAACCTGGGTCAAAACCATTAGGGACGCTTTCTTGCTCCCCCTAACCGAATTAGGCGATGTAAAAGAGCAGTTAAGAAAACTATTTAAAGGTCAATCCGCTTACCCGCTCCTGGACCTCACCGGTTATGCCAGGGAACTGCGAACAAACGGAGAACCGGAAAAAGCGATAGAGGTACTCCAGGTCGGCATGGAAATCTATCCGAAAACTCCGGCCATGTACTATACCTACGGTGAGTTTTGCCTGGAGAATGGTGAGAATCATAAGGCCCTTGAAATCTTTGAAAAAGCTCAGCGTATCGATAAGAACAAAAAAATTGCGAAGTGGCATATCGCATGGGTCCGGGATTTGATACGGGTAGCTGAAAAACCGGTGACGCTTCCTGCTGCCGACTTACAAAAATTTGCCGGTGATTACGGCCCGCGTCATATTACCTATGAAGAAGGCAACCTCTATTACCAACGAGACGGTGGAAAAAAATACCGGTTGATTCCCCTAAGTGAAGATCGGTTTGCTTTAGACGGTCTATCCTATTTCCGCATATGGTTCAATGTTGACGAAGACGGCCAGGTTTCCAGGATAATCGGCAGGTATATAAACGGCCGTACCGATGAATCGCCCCGCAGCCCGGCGGCCCAAAAGTAATAAAAAACGCTGCCGTTCCCATCTCTGCAATGCCGCATCCTTGCCGGTCGGGGGCGGAGTTGTTGACTTTTAAACTGAAATCGAGCATAGTTACCACATGAAAAATAAAGCACAAAATACCCGTTTCGTTTTTTTTGTTTTCCTTTTATTGGCCCTTTCGCTGCTTTTTTTCCACTGCGGCAAATCCGAGGAGGAATTGATAGTGGAAGCAGTGAACCAAACAGGAGATTACGCTGAGGAGAGAGATATCGCCGGCGTTCTGAGTTTTATTTCCACGGACTATACCGATGATGAAGAACGAACCTATGATGACATCGAAAAACTTATAACCGAATATTTCGACCGGTACCGCGGTATTGTCGTCAATGTGCTGGCCACAAAAATCATTAAAATCGAAACCCCGCAGGTGGAAATCGAAACAGAACTTGCCCTCTCCAGCGGGGCGGCAAAGCTTTTTCGAAAAGCGGTGCGTTACTCCGGTCAGTTCTACCGCTTTAATTTGATCCTGGTAAAAGAAGGGGAAAGATGGCGGTGTAAATACGCCTATTGGGAGGTTATCCCTTTAGAGGACCTGCTCCCCGAATCATTGAAGCTGCTCCGTGCACTCTTCCCAAACATACTATAGACAGAAACGTAATTGTTCAGTTTTCCTGGGAGAACTGGGGGATAATTCACACTCATCATTTGACAATCCGGGTATTTTCCACTACAATTTACTTGAGATTGAAAAAGAGGTAACATAAATCATGAACAACAAAATAAAAGAAAAACTGGGAAAATTAAGAGAAGTGATAAGGGGAAAAGACTCGCTGGTGATTGCTTTTTCAGGAGGTGTCGACAGCTCGTTGATTGCCAAAGTCGCTTACGATGAACTGGGTGAAAAAGCCATTGCGGTTACCATCGATTCCGATACCTTCTCAAAACGGGAATTGGAAGCGGCTAAGGAAGTGGCGAAAGAGATCGGAATCAACCATAAGGTCATGGAATTATCCGAGCTTGACAATGTCGATTTCGTAAAAAATCCCGTGGACAGGTGTTACTATTGTAAAATAGAAGAGATGAATGCCATGAAAGAAGTGGCAAACCAATACGGTTTCAAGCATATCGCTTTCGGTGTGAATATTTCCGACTTCGGTGAACATCGACCCGGTATTAAAGCCTTAAATGAAGGAAATTTTTTCCAACCCCTTGTAGAAGCCGATATCGGGAAAGACCGGATCGCAGCCATTGCCAAAGACGTTGGGTTGTCCAATTACGACATGCCCTCAACTACCTGCCTGGCTTCAAGGGTACCCTACGGCCAGCCAATCACCTCCAAAAAGTTAGAACAGGTAGAAGAGGCGGAAGCGTTATTCTATTCCCTGGGATTCAGTCAATCCCGCGTCAGGAATTACGGCGACACGGCGCGAATCGAAGTCTATGCAGATGAAATCGAAGATATAGTAAAGAACCGGGAAACCATCGTATCGAAATTAAAAGGACTCGGTTTTTCCTATGTTACATTAGACCTGGAAGGATACCGCTCCGGCAGCATGAACGAAGTGTTATAAAAACCATGAATTCGAGGTATTCGAGATAGGTTATTTTTCCCAATATCGGACCGAAAGGGCAGGAAACCCTTTTGAAAAGCAGTTAATGAAACTCGGGCCAATGAAAAAAGTGTTACCTATGTATTCAACCTTAACATTTCATTGAAAAATGTCGTTTTTTGTGATATAAAAATGAATGGCGAATATCGATTTTTCAATTGTTATATTGACCAATAATTCTGTGGGAATTGTCGATAGACTGGTGGATTCTATATTGGCACAGGAATTCGACCAGGAGTATGAAGTGATTTTCATGGACAACAGTTCCACCGACGATACGGTCGCATATTTAGAACAAACTCCCTTTAAACACAAACAAATTCTCAACGTACCCCTGGGGGAATTCAGTCACAGCGGAACCCGGATGAGAGCGACAAAATTGGCAAAAGGGAGGTATATGGTTTTTTTTACCGATGATATTATTCCTATCGGCACGAACTTCCTCAAGAATTTAACCGCCCCCCTGCTGGCCGGCAAAGCCTCGGCAGCCTATGGAGTTTACCAGGTAAATGCCGAAACCTGCGATCCCGTCGATGCCTACCTGCATAACGGGTGGTACGAAAACTTTGATGATATAACGGAGCCGGTCTCCCAATTTTGCTGGGATAAGTTCACACCTCAACTCAGGAGACGGTTGTGCAATTTTGATAATTGTTCATCCTGTATAAACCGGGAAGTTTTGTTGGATCTGAAATTTCCGGACGTGCCCTATGGCGAGGATATGCTCTTTGCCAAAAAGTTGATTTTAAACAATTACCGGGTGGCTATTTGCAAAGACGCGAGATTCTATCACTGGCACAAAGTCAGCTTCACTTACCTGATGAGACGGATGTGTATCGATCAGTACCTGAGCATCCCGGAATTTGGAATCTACTATGTGCGGCGAAAATTGGGAGTTATCAAATCCATAATCATCAGGGTGCTGCACCGGGCTTTTATCGCTTTTTTCAAAGTGAAAATCCCCTTCCTGAAAAGGTTTTACTGGTCTTTTTACAATATCAAGACGCTGACCGCCGATTTTATCGGCAAGTATATGGGGATATTGGACGAAAACTCGGTAAAGGGTTTTTCTCCACTCAACAAACGGCTCCTGAAACGGAAGAATGCCATAATCGATGAAATTTACAAAAAGAGTATCAAGAGGTATTAAGCTCCGCGGCGCCGGGAGTAATTTAACCCCAAAAAAAAACGGGTTTGGCTTGACAATAGCTATAAATTGGTTAAAATCTAACTTAATCAACTCTTAAGGAGAAATACATGCAAGTCAGGATTGAGTCGGAACATTTGAATGGAATCAAGGTTGTCGCTCCTGAAGTATTCGAAGACGAAAGAGGTTTTTTCATGGAAGTCTTCAGGGTGGATCAGTATAAAGAGTTAGGGCTGCCATATGAATTTGTACAGGACAATCACTCCCGTTCTCAAAAGGGTGTTTTGCGCGGATTACATTTTCAATGGGAACCGCCCATGGGGAAGCTGATGCGCGTCACCTACGGCAGTGCTTATTTAGTTGCCGTGGACATCAGGAAAGGTTCCCCGACCTTAGGGCGGTGGTTCGGAATCGAGATTTCGGCTAAGAATAAAAAGCAGGTGTGGGCGCCCGCCGGTTTTGCCCGCGGTTTTTGTGTGCTCTCCGATTTTGCCGAGATTCAATATAAATGCACCGGGATTTACAACAATAAAGGCGAATCCGGTATATTGTGGAACGATCCGGAGATCGGGGTTAACTGGCCCGTTAAAGACCCGGTACTCTCGCAAAAAGATCAAAGCGCTCAGACACTGGCCCAGTGGTTGGAGCGGTCCGAATCCGATAATTTTAAATATTAATTTTTTGAATTATGAGTTATTGACTTGATTAAGGTTAAGGAGTAAAGACATGAAAATATTAGTAGCAGGCGGTGCCGGTTATATTGGTTCCGTGATGATACCCCGGTTGTTGGAGCGCGGGTATGAAGTAGATGTGATCGACCTATTCTGGTTCGGCAATCATCTACCCGGTGAAGTCGGCATCATAAAAAAAGATATATTCAAATTAGAAGAAGCAGATATAAAAGGTTATGACCAGGTTATTTTCCTGGCCGGGTTATCCAATGATCCCATGGCCGAATATTCACCGGCTGA
>JAGLQA010000394.1 GCA_023137075.1 Candidatus Aminicenantota bacterium | reverse complement strand
GAATTGTACGACGAAACCTGTCCCGCGGTTTCCAATTATCCCTATGGCATCTCCAAACTTCAGGGTGAGAATGCCGTTATCCGGATGGTCGATAAGAATTTTTCCGTTATTTCGCTGCGCCAGGGAACCGTATCCGGTTACAGTCCCAGGATGAGGTTAGACTTAGTCGTAAATACCATGTTTAAATTCGCGATTAAGGACCGGGCCATTACGGTTAATAATCCTGCCATCTGGCGGCCGGTCTTAGGCATAAAAGACGCGGCCACGGCCTATACCCGGGCTGTAGAGGCCAACGAGGATATCTCCGGTATATTTAACGTCGCATCCGGCAATTATACGGTCGGTGAGATTGGCGATTTAGTCAAAAGCGGCGTGAAAAAATACCTCGATGTGGATGTCAAGTTGAATATCAAGCATATCGAGGATTATCGCAATTACAAGGTTAGTATCGATAAAGCCAGGAAGGTGTTGAGTTTTCATCCCAAACACGACGTAGAGTCGATTATCGAAGACCTGGTAGCCAAAAAAGAGAAGTTCAGTGATTTCGATAACCCCAATTACTACAATATCCAGGTATTCAAAAAAATGAAAGAATAAGCACGCGGCGCAGGCGCCCCTATAAGGCCCTTCGGGCCATCTCGACGTTCTGCTGTCGGAAACAGGGGTGTTCAGGAGGTAAAAAATGAAAGTTGCAGTAATCGGAGCACATGGTCAGTTAGGCAAAGACATATGCGAAGCGTTTGTGTCCAATGGTGACGAAGTGGTTGAATTAGACATCGAAAGAAAAGATAATCAATGGATCGACATTGCCGACAGAGATTCGGTCTCGAAAGCGTTGAAAAGGTGTTCCGATTGTGACCTGGTTATTAATACGGCAGCCATGCACAATGTGGAAGCCTGTGAGGATGATCCGGAAAAGGCTTTCCAGGTGAACGGAGTCGGTTCGATCAACCTGTCGTTGACCTGTAATGAGATCGATAAGCCGCTGCTGCACATCAGTACCGATTATGTATTTGACGGAAAAAAACAGAAGCCCTATGATGAGAGCGACAAACCGCTGCCCCTGAATGTTTATGGCAACACCAAGTTATCGGGTGAACATTTTATCGAGTCAAGGGCAAAAAAATATTTTATTTTGCGGGTATCGGGCATATACGGCAAAAATCCCTGTCTTGCCAAAGGCGGGCGTAATTTTGTGGACCTCATGTTAAAATTGGCGCAGGAGCGGGAAGAGGTGCGCGTTGTCGATGATGAAGTGTTAACGCCTACCTTTACGGAAGATATAGCCGCACAGATAGTCAAGCTCGCGCACACAGGCGAAGCCCGGTACGGTCTTTATCACTGCACTGCCGAAAGCTGGTGTTCGTGGTATGAATTTGCTAAAGAGATTTTTACATTGGCAAAGAGTGATGTGACATTGAACAAGGCCGCGCCCGGGGAGTTTGCCGTCAAGGTCAACCGTCCCAGGTACTCGGTCTTAGAGAACAAGTTCCTCAAGGATCAGAAGTTGAACATCATGCCCCCATGGCAGGACGGCCTGAAGCGCTACCTAAAAATCAAGTACAATATTTAAACATTTTTCCGAAGGATACTCAAAATCTCTCCAAAGTGTAACTATTCAGCAAATCACTCAAAAATTATTTTGAGACTAAACACACAAGTAACATATGTCTTTATTCAGGACTACGTCATTATTACTATAATTTAGCGTATCCTGGGTCGGTGTGTGCAAATGTGCAAATTTTACAGAAAAATATTTGTCCCGGGGCAAAGGAAAAACGGGGGCGGTTTAAAATG
>JAGLQA010000393.1 GCA_023137075.1 Candidatus Aminicenantota bacterium | reverse complement strand
ATATAGCCCCACTGCCTGTTATGGAAATAACGAAGTTCATCTTCACCCATGGAAAGCACGAAGACTTTCAGTTAGAGAGGTGTTAAGAATTCAAGGTATACCAGATACATATATACTGCCTGAAGGTGGGTCATTGTCAGACAAATTTAAATACATCGGGAATGGTGTTCCTATGGCTCTTGCATTTCATGTCGCACAAGCATTAAAAATTTTTCTGATTAGAAGATAGCCAACTAACCATCACAGGAGAGTGAATTAGATGGATATATGGCCGAAGGAAAAGCGAAGCGAAGTAATGTCAAGGATAAGGAGCAAGGACACAAAACCAGAAAAGTTGGTCCGGAGTTTACTGCATAGAATGGGATACAGATTTAGAGTACATGTGAAATACCTCCCTGGTAAACCAGATATTGTTATGAAAAAATACAATGCCATAATATTTGTTCATGGATGTTTTTGGCATTTACATGACGATTGTAATGAAGGAAGAATCCCAAGTACAAGAACAGAATATTGGGCAAAAAAGCTGTTGGGAAATAAGGCAAGGGATGAAAAACACATGAATGAATTAACTAATATGGGATGGAGAGTAATGAGGGTATGGGAATGTGAAATTGAAAAAAAAACTGAAGAAACAATTGAAAGAATAATAAATTTTCTTGGGGATGTAAAATAGAGATGTTTGCTTAACTTTCAACATTTTATTTTTTTGGTATTTCCATAAAATTTTGGAATAAAAAAAACAATTCCCAAACATTTTCTTTCTTACTCCACAGTGGGGATAGAAAAGAAATAAGATATTGCAGTAGCTGCAAGAAGGAACGGGGACGCCTTGTAAATTTGGAAAATTTTTTGACTCGAAGTCGAATTGTAATCTATTCTCCACGTGGAGAAGTTTATGAAAAGAAACTTTTCAAGTGGATTTCAAGGATTGGAACAGAAATTTTAAGGGATACAACTATTGATGAAGTGTTAAGTCCAAAGAATACTGAAGCATTAGTGCTTTTTGGTGGAAATAAAAAGATAGGTGATTTGGAGCTTTTATCTGATAGGTTTCGTAATCTCGTTCAGGGTAAATTCGTTTATCATATTGGATGCCAGTCTCAAAAAATTGCGAGTGAAATACTAGATTTTGGAGCAATTGGTTTTATTGGTTTTAAAAATAGGTTTTTTTTTGATTTGCGGTCAAGGAAGACTGGAGGTGATTTAGCTGTAAAAGCCACATTAAGCGGGATCAAAGCCTTGCAAAAAAAGAAAAAAGCAATAGATATTTTCAATATATTAAGAGAAAATTATATAAAAACATATAAAAAAAGTATAGAATTATATAAAAAAAAGAAGTGTAGCTATTTAACAGTTTTGGGTTTAAAAAACAATGCTAATTCAATTTTTTTTATGGGCGATCCTAATTGGATTATTTCTTCAGACCCAGTAACAGTTGTTGTAACAACAAAAATTGGGCATAAAATAGAGAAACGCGTTAATATTATAGATATTACTCCAGAGATTATTGAATGGCTTAGAGAAGACCCAAAAAGAATTTCAAAATTGAAGCCTGATCAATTTGAAAATTTGATTGCTAACAGATTGGAATTAATAAGATTTAATGTAAAAAAAATTGGGAACACTTACTCGCAAGATGGGGGTATTGACTTAATCGCCTGGCCTAAATCGACACATTTACCTTTTCTTATAGCGATACAAGCTAAACATAAACAAACTGGTTCACCTATAGGTCCCTCAGTAGTCAGAGAGTTTAAAGGAGCAATAGAAAGCCACCCAATTGATATCGGCTTATTAGTAACTAATACTAGATTTACACCTTCTGCAAGATGGTTCAGAGATAAACATGCTCATATAATCAGATTAAGGGATTTTGATGATTTGAGAAATTGGATAAATTCGGAGTTTGATAAAAAGGATGTATTGGGAGAAATTCCTGACTATCTTGAACTCGCACCTGGACTAATTATAAATATCCCAAAAATCTTATATGTTAAATGAAACTATTCAGCAAACCACCCAAAAAACATTTTGAGATTAAACCTACAAGTAACATAGGCCCGGAATAAATATGATATAATAGCAATTAAAGTGCGAAGTAGGCCGTCAAAACAATGTTATGTGTCTCTATTTTTACGACTCGCGGGCAGGGCATAACGGGGTCAAGTCTTGTTTTATGACTTTTTGACTGGTATAATTTGTTCATGGCAAGACAATTGAGAATAGAATTCCCAGGTACCCTTTACCATATAACTCACCGTGGGAATGAGAAAAAGCCTGTATTTCTGGATACAGACGATAGGGAGTGCTTTCTCGATGTATTTGGGGTAGTGATTGACCGATTCGGATGGAATTGTCATTCATATGTACTGATGGATAATCATTACCATCTCCTGGTTGAGACACCGGGAGGTAATCTGTCGAAAGGTATGATGCAGTTGAACAGCACCTATACTCAAAAGTTTAACCGCAAACATAATCGAGTGGGACATCTTTTTCAAGGAAGGTTTAAGTCTATTTTAGTAGAAAAGGATGTCTATTTGTTAGAATTAAGTAGATATATTGTTTTAAATCCTGTAAGAGCGAGCTTAGTGGAAAATATAACTGACTGGAATTGGAGTAGTTTTCCAGCAATGATCGGTAATGTTCCATGTCCCGGTTTTTTAACAATCGATTGGTTGCTTGGTCAATTTAGCGCTAAAAAAAAGAAAGCTATAGCATTGTATACAAAATTTGTTCAAGCAGGAGCGGGAATTAATTTCCCAAATGATGAGTTGATAGGGCAGTCGATATTGGGTTCTTCAAAATTTATAAATGAGATTAATCGATACTTTGGTGAAATAAAACTTGATGCAATAAAAAAGGAACAGGAATTCACCAAAAAGCAAAGGTTCACTTTAGAGACGGAATTGGAGGCTATCTTTCAAAAGGGGATAAGAAAAGATTTGCCCAGAAATCAGTTAATTTACAAGGTCTATTATAATTACAACGTTACCATGAAGGAAATAGGAGAATATCTGGGGATGCACTATGCAACCATAAGTCGAATAATTAAACGGGAAGAAATGAATCAAAAAAAGTCATAAAACAAGACTTGACCCCGCCAGACGTTATTAATACAATTTAATGCTTCGAATCAAGGAAAATACCTATAAATATCCTTTCTATGAAGGAATCGTATGAAAGTGACTGTTTCACCTTCGATTTTAACTCCAAGGCGATAATCACCAACTCTTATTCGGTAGAATTTCTTCTCTCCTTTAATTTTTTTCAGGCTTTTTATTTCAATCAAACTCCCCGACTCTTTCATATAATCAATAAGCTCCAGCAGCGCTGTTTTGATTTTTTTTTCTTTGAGCTTTCTTATATCTCTCTCAAAGCTTTCGAGATAAATAGTCCTCATTACTGGAGCAGCCCGATTATATTTTCTTCTTTGACTTTCCTGGTATTCTCCCCTTCTTCCATCGCTCTAACAAGTGCCAAATCCTCCATAATTTCCGTAAAAAGTGGGTACAAGGTTTCACGGTCTGTTTCCAACATCTCGATAAAAGTCTGCCTGAATTTTTCTTTGAACTCTCGCTCTACGTTGACCTGCATTTTAACCTCCAAAAGATAATATATTCAACTTTTATCCTTTTGTCAATAAAAAACCGGAAGAAAGAGGGAAAAATAAAGTTGGATTTATACAATGCTCCCGGATGAATTAACCGGAGTAGAGGGCATAGTTCTTATCGAAATGGTTTGCCTGGTTGAAAACGTCCGAAAGTAATTACAGCGTCATCTCGCCCCAATTCTTCCCTTTTTTCAGCACTACTTTTAAGGGCACTTTCAACGTTTCGGCATTCTCCATCTCTTCTTTTACGATTCCGAAAAGCTCTCCCTCTTCTTGCGGGAGATACTCGAAGACCAACTCGTCATGTACCTGCATAATCAACCGGCTTTTTTTGCCTTGCAGCCGCCTGTGAATACGCAGCATGGCTATCTTGATTATATCGGCGGCACTGCCCTGAATGATCGTATTGATGGCCATACGCTTGCCGTTCTCTTTCACGGTTTTGTTGGCGCTTTTGATTTCGGGAATTTCCCGGATTCGGCCAGCCAGGGTTTTGACCACCGGGTTCACTTCCGCTTCAGCGATAACCCTGTTCATAAAGGTCTGTACTCCCCGGTATTTCTCAAAATACATATCGATGAATTCTTTGGCTTCTTTGAAACTTACGCCTAATTCCTTTGAAAGAGAGAAAGGACCGCTGCCGTAAAGAACCGAAAAATTGATGATTTTGGCCCGTTTGCGTCTTTCCCGGCTGCTCAAAAACAAATCTTTGCCAAAAACAGTATCCGCCGTATGCTGATGGATATCAAAATCCTTCTCAAAGGCTTCTATCAGCTTCTCATCGCCGGAACAGTGTGCCATGACTCGCAGTTCCACCTGGGAATAATCGGCAGCTAACAACATCTTACCTTCTTCTGCCACAAAGGCTTTCCTGACGTTTACGCCTCCCATCTCACCTACGGGAATATTCTGCAGGTTGGGCCTGGATGATGACAGCCGGCCTGTGGCTGTTACCGTCTGGTTATAAGAGGTGTGGACCCGGTTGTTTTGATCGATATCATCCATCAGTCCTTCTAAATAGGTGGAGGATAATTTTTTATATGTCCGGTAATCGATTATTTTCTCGACAACAGGAAAGCTCCTTAATTCCTTTAATACCTCGATATCCGTTGAATAGGACTTTGTTTTTCGCGTCCGCTTTTTAATGGGGAGATTCATCTTTTCGAATAAAAATTCCCCTAATTGCTGTGAAGAATTCAGGTTAAATTCATACCCTGCCGCACGAAACACATCTGCCTCAATTTCTATTAATTTTACTTCCATCTGTTTGTGAGCGTTTTTTAATAAATCCACGTTCACCTGCACACCGGTAAATTCCATCCCGGTAAGCACTTCAATTAAGGGAACTTCAATGTTTTTATACAATCCCGATAATTCCTTCACTTCCAGGTCCTTCCTTAAAATACCGGTCAATTTATAGGATAGGCAGGAATCATCGATACAATAACGGGCCAATTTCTCGATATCGACATCTTCCAGGCTTTTTTTATCTTTTCCTTTGCCCACCAGGTTTTCGTATTCAACTTGTTGATACGATAGATACTCCCGGGTCAAATCTTTCAAATTGTGGGCCCTGCGATTCGCATTCAGGAGATAAGACATGATCATAGAATCGTCGGCGATTCCAGCTACTTCGATGCCGGCCTCTTTTAAATGAAGAATGTCGAACTTGAGGTTGTGGCCGCTCTTTTTTATGCCTGTATCCTTAAATATCCCGGCCATTATGCCAATGAAATCGCTCAGCGAAAAAGCGGGACCGTTTAAGGGGATATAATAGCCCTCATCCGCGAAGGAGATAGAAAGCCCCACTAACCGGGATTTATAAAAGGCAATCGCGGTGGTTTCAACATCGAAGGCAAAATATTTCCGGCTGACAATTTTTTCTTTCAACTCCTCTAATTGGGCAAGGTCTTTAACGATGTGGTAGGAAATCTCTATTTCTTGTTCCGAAGAAAACGAAACACCCTTAATCCCTTTTAATAAGCTGTTGAAAGAGAATCTCCTGTAAAATTCCACCAGGTCTTCGGTTTTACGGTCTTCAAAAGGTTCCGGTGTATATCCCGGGTCAAAATCGGGAACAGCCGCCAGGTCCACCAGCTTTCTCGATAAATTTAAGGATTCGCGGTTGGCTTCGATCTTTTTCCTGAACTTTTCCTCCATTTCATCGAGCCTATTTATCATGTCGTCTAAGCGGCCGAATTTATCGATCAATTTCAGGGCTGTTTTCTCTCCGATACCGGGTACGCCGGGGATATTATCAGAAGAATCACCGACTAAGGACAGGTAATCGACAATTTGCCGGGGATAGACGCCGAAATAGTCTTTTATCCCCTGGTTATCGAGTTTTTCTTTCAGCTTCGGATGAAAAATAAAAATGTGCTCATTGACCAATTGAAACAGGTCCTTATCAGCGGTAAAAATAATAATCTCCTTGCCCGGGGCTGCCTGATTTTTGGCTATCCAGGCAATAATATCATCGGCCTCAATTCCCGGAACTTCTAAAGATTGTATGCCACGAATAGAGAGATACTCTTTTATATAGGGCAATTGCCGCAACAGGTCTTCGGGGGGTTCCGCTCTTTTCCCCTTGTAATCGGGATACATCTCGTGGCGGAAGGTTTTCCCCTTTGAATCGAAGGTATTAACAACGGCAGACGGGTTTAATTCCCTTATTAAACTTTCCAGCCGGCTGATAAAACCATATAATGCACCGGTATGTTCCCCCTTCAAGGTTCTCATATTAGCGTGAGAATAGAATGAGCTGAAAGCTAAGTACATTCCGTCTACCAGGAGAATATGTTCGGACATCAATTAAGAAGCTTCTTTATTAAAATAGTCTATTACCATGTCATCCAGGGACTTATCTTCAATCGCCGGGGTGTCCAATGACAGCAGGTGAATAAATTTACCGCCTTTTAAATCGGATATAACCTGGTCATGGGAGTTTGTCATCATTGCTTTTATTCGATCCGTCAGATCGGCTTTTTCCATCAGGTGGGCGTAAGAAACGCGCCTGGATAGTAAAATTTCTCCCCGGTGATAAACCAGGGTTTCCACTGTGGGATTCTTTTTTCCTTTATCCTCTGTCTGGACATGAAATGTTTCGTTTTTGTACTTTATATCAGTATTAAATCCAACAATCATGATTTAATAATAATTTATATTAAAGCTGTTGTCAAGAGAAAAGGCAACTTTTTCATAGAAAAAAAACCGCCCCGGCACCCTTGCCGAACGCTTAACTCGAAAGCTGAGTTTAATATTACAAATATTGCTTTTCAATATTGATACTCCGGACAGGATAGTTTGAAAAAATGAAATCTTCTGCCTGATTGAAAACCTTTTCGGCAAATACTTTTGAATGGGAAACGAGGGCAATCGTTATTTGTATTTTCTGCCACAAATCCTGGTAGTCACTCTCGATTATGGAGATATTAAATTTGTGTTTCAGTTTCTCTTTCATACTGGACACAATGTGTCTCTTTTCTTTTAAACTATGGATATCTCTGCAATGCAAATCCAGGATCATTATTCCGATAATCACTCTTTTAATTTTACTTCATAGGCTTCCAGGATGTCGCCGATTTCGATGTCGTTAAAGTTCTTTATTTTTATCCCGCATTCCGTGCCGACGTTTACTTCCGACGCCTCATTTTTTACCCGCCTGAGGGTCTCGATTTCACCTTCAAAAACCAGGTCGTCCTTTCGTATTACTTTCAATTTTGACTTATTGGTGACTTTTCCCTCTTTAACCAGACATCCGGCAATGATTCCTATTTTTGAAATTTTGAATTTTTGCAGTACTTCAATCGAACCGATTCGGGCTTCGATGTATTCGGGTTTGATCTCACCTTTTATGGCTTTTTCAATATCTTCGATTAAATGGTATATCACGTTGTATAATTTTATTTCAATCCCTTCTCTCTTTGCCAGGCTGATGATTTTCTGCGGAGCCTTTACGTTAAAACCGATAATCATGGCCCCGGATGTTGACGATAACAGGATATCGCTTTCCGTGATATTTCCGATTCCGTTGTGAATAATATTGATTTTCAGGTGGTCCTGGTTTTGTTTCAGTATTATATTTTCCAGTACTTCACCGGAACTAAAATTGTCTGTCTTGACGATGATTGGGAATTCCGGGGTTTTGGCTTCTTCCATTTTTTCAAACAAGTTCTGCAGGTTCAATTTTTTTTCGGCGTCTATTTCCTCTTTTTTGGCCTTTTTACCTTTTAGTTTTCTGATATCGATTACTTTTCTCGCTTTCTCAAGGTCATCGATTACCTGGAATTTCTCTCCGGCTTCAGGAACTTCATCAAAACCCATTATTTCGACCGGCAGCGGCGCTTCCGCCTCATTTGATGTTTTCCCGTTATCGTCAAATATGGATTTGGCTTTCCCGACCGAATTCCCGCATATGAAAAAATCACCCCGCTTGACTGTCCCATGCTGGATCAACACCGTAGCGATAGGGCCAAGCTTCGGATCAAGGCGGGCTTCGATAATGGTGCCTCTACCGGGGATACCCTGGTACGCTTTTAATTCCAGCATCTCAGCAACCAGTCCCACCATTTCAAGCAGGGAGTTAATATTTTGATTTAACTTTGCGGAAATTTCAACCGAGACCACATCGCCTCCCCAATCCTCGACCACGATATTGTGTTTGGTCAACTCCTGTTTGACTTTGTTGGGGTCCGCCCCGGCAATATCGATTTTATTAATAGCCACAATGATCGGGACCCCGGCTGAAAGAGCATGGTTGATGGCTTCTATGGTTTGGGGTTTGACGCCTTCATTGGCGGCTACCATCAGAATGACCAGGTCCGTTACCAGGGCTCCCCGGGAGCGAATATTCGTAAAGGCTTCATGACCCGGGGTATCTAAGAAAATAATATCCCGTCCGCCGGCGGTTAATTTATAAGCGCCGATTTTCTGTGTAATACCCCCGGCTTCTTTGGCGGCTACCCGCGTATTTCTCAGCGTGTCGAGCAGGGTGGTCTTGCCATGGTCCACGTGTCCCATAACCGTAACAACCGGCAGCCGGGACGTCAATTTCGCGCTAAATTTCTCAATATGATTAATAAAGATATAATCTTCGAAGGGAACAATATCGACTTCGACCTTAAGCGTTTTACATAATTCGTTAATATCTTCGATGTCCAACATCTGGTTGGCAGCATAGTCTTTCTTTAGTGACCTCAGTTTCTCTTCAACATATTTTAACTTTAAATCCAATTTCTCGGCCAACTCTTTTATCGTTATATGATTCGATATCTGGATCATTTCCGGAAGGTCAAAATCTTCTGCTTTCAACTGCCGTTTTACCGGGGGTAGCTCCACTTTTTTTTCTTTCTCGAACCTTCTCTTTCTCGGATCGAATCGCCTCATATCTTTCTTGAAGGGTCTTCTATCACCTCTCTTAAATCCTTTACTTTTTATGTATGTTTTTTTCTTAGGTTCTTTAGGTCTATCTTTTACGGTTTCAATCTTTTTTTCTTCTGTTCCCGCTTTCCCGTCTTTATCTTTTACGTCTGCATCTTTCAGTTTATCCCGGTCCGATTCTTTTCTTATTGTTTCCGGTTTTTTCTTTTCCTGATCCGGCCTCTCTTCCTTTTTCTTCGGTTTTTCTTCTTCCTTTACCGGCGCTAAGTCTTTCTTATCCTTTATCTGGTTGTCGCTCTTTTTTGCCGCTGCCGGTTTTTCTTCCTTAGCTTCCGGTTTTGGTTTTTTGGGGGGGAGTTTTTCAATCCTTATTTCCTTTACTTCAACTTTTTCTTTGACGGGATCCCCCGGCTTTGCCTCCACCGGCGCTTCTTTCGTTACCACTTTCTCTTTCTCAGGCTGCGTTATCTTTTCCGATTTATCTTTTTTCGCCTTTCCAATATTATCAAATTCATCTTTTATTGTGGAAATTTTCCCCATATTAGTGGAGAATTCCCTTAATAATTCGAGTTGATCCATTGAAATTACAGATGAGTGCGATTTTACCGGCAGGTTTTTCTTCTCTAAGAAAAACATCGCCAGTTTATTTGATATCTTGAATTGTTTTGTCGCCTCATGTAGTTTAATAGTCTGCATTAAGTGCTCCTCCTACAATTTTTTTTGAGTCGCTTCACTTCTTTTTTCCATCCGGTTTGTCAATTGGATATTCCACTTAGTCAATTTTGAAGCCAGTTTGATATTTATTCCTCTTTTCCCGATAGCCGCGGAAAGCGAGTCATCCGTAACCGTGGCTTCGGCCTTGTACTGCCCCTGGTCCACAATTGTTACTTTTACCACTTCCGCCGGGGTTAGCGCCGATGCGATAAAGCGTTCCGGAGAATCACTGTAAGCAATAACATCGATCCGTTCTCCGCGCAGCTCTTTGGTTATCGATAGAACTCTATTCCCGTTCATGCCGACAATTGCGCCTACCGGATCGACCGTTTTCTCCACGGAGAAAACCGCTACCTTTGTTTTAATGCCGGGCTCCCTGGAAACAGAAAATATTTTAACGATGCCTTCGGAAACTTCCGGAACTTCCATTTTAATCAATTCAACGACAAAATCATTCATATATCTTGAACCCAGGATTAAAGGTCCTTTACCTTCAGGGAAAACTCTTTTGATATAAAATCTTACGATCTCACCTCTCTTAAAACTATCTTTTGGGGATAATTCTTTCTGGGGAAGAATCGCTTCACCGACATCAAGATTGACGATCACATTGTTTTTTTCAATTCTTCCGACTTCACCGGAAAGCAGCGTTCCCGTAAGAGGTAAATACTTGTCATAAATTTTTTGCTGCTCTGCCTTCAAAACCTTTTGCATGATAATCTGCCGGGCAGCTTGAGCGGCAACTCTTCCCAATGTCTCGCCGGGAAGATATATTTTTATCTCGTCGCCCTCTTTCGCTTTCGAATCGTATTTTAACGCTTGTTTCCAGCTTATTTCCGCCGCGATATCCTCTACGTCTTTTACGACAAGTTTGGTGCTGTAAACCTCGATTTTCCCTTTGTCTTTATCTATTTCGACATGGACGTCCGTCTCGTGATTAAAATATTTATCGGCAACAGTTAGTAAGGCTTCCTCTATGGCAGAGTAAAATATATCCGGAGATATACCACGCTCTTTGCTCATCTCCTTTATGCTTCTCAACAGTTCTTCTGCCATATTTTATATTCCTCATTTTTTTTTAAAGATAATTATAAAGAATTTTTTGATAAAAAGCAAATGAATTTCAGGAAAAAGCCCCAAAAAACAAGGGAATGTTTACCTTCCCTGTAGGGATTCGGAGAACCACGACCATAAATTCCGGTGGAATTCCAGCGCAGGCGGATGGCTCTTTAGAAAAATCCTCACGTTAAAATCCAATTTATCTCCGGGTTTTTTTTTATAATATTTACCTTTTTGATACAGTATATAGGGCTCGGGATGGAACTGAACACCTAAAACATTTTTATAGGTTTTATGTGTGACAGCCTCCACAATCTTCCCATCCATCGATGTCGCAATAACCAGTAAACCTTTGCCTAATTTTTTAATTGCCTGGTGGTGAGACGTCAACACGAACGGAGTGGCCGAGCTTTTCATGCCCATCCGTTTAACAAAAATCGAATTTTTCTTGAACTTTATCCTGTGAAAAGCAGGCGCTAAATTTTTTTCTGCCGGATTCAGGCGCCGTATATAAGTGGAACTGTGAACCCGGTCCTCTCCCAACTTGAGGGCCTGCTCCATGGTTTCCAGGCCGTACACCCGGGAGGGAATATCCTGGATTAAGGTTCCGCCTGCCGCCACATTCAGGGTCTGAATACCGAGACAAAAGGTCAAGACCGGGTAATTGTTCTTTGCTTCTAAAAAGGGGACAAACCCGGGATTCCGGCTGCCGCCGACCAGGTGAAATAAAAAGGAGAGCTCGTAAAAACTACGGACCGGTGTAGACGCAGTGGTCAGCAGGTTATTCTCCTCTCCGTAAATAGCCGGCGGCATATCCGCTCCACCGGTAAAAATGATACCGTCCGTATTGTCGAATATTTCCTTAAATTGGGGTGTCCATTTATTTTCTCTAAATAGATACGTTGGCTTGACGCTGCCTGTTATTTTTTTAAATCCAACCCAGGTCAGTTCGTTTTCCGTCACATATTCATGGGCCGGTTTATAGTCGGTCAACTCATCTTCGTGGTATAGGCAGATCAATTGTATCCGGTCCAACATGATGATATCTTTTTCATACAATTGTTCGATGTTCTTGATCTGGCCGACCTGGGGCCGGCACATGGCGATTATTTTTCTCTCTACTTCATTCAAAGAATTCGCATTCAATGCAAAAGAGAAAAATACTACGAAGATCATAAACATAACAGTGGCTTTAAAATATTTCATGTTACCTCCGGAACTTTTTTGTCGGATTTCATTATAACCGGTATGGATTCAAAAGACAAGATTGAAAAAACTATTTGTTTGTGATATAAGAAACCATGTTCAAATCCTTTGACCGGTATCTACTGAAAGAAATTGCCCCGCCCTTTGCCCTGGGCCTCCTGGTATACACCACCACACTGTTGATCAATATGATATTTGTATTATCCCGCCCCCTCATCGAAAAAGAGGCATCTACCCTGACTATTATCAAAATATTGATTTACCTTCTTCCCGATTTCCTGGCCTTTACGATTCCCATGGCAACCCTGATGGGTGTCCTGGTCGGCCTGAGCCGGATGAGTACCGATTCCGAGATTATTGCCTTCAGGACCATGGGGGTCAATAATTTCAGGATTTTGAAACCGGTCCTGGTTTTTTCCGTGATTGCCTGGCTTTTCTCAAGCTGGTTAATCATGTATATGGCGCCTGAAGCCAACTTCAGGTTAAGCAAGCTCATGACCCAGGTCTATTTAAAACGGAATGTATCGGAGATTAAACCCGGAGACTTTTATCGGAAATTCAACTTTTATACCCTCTATTTTAACGATATCGACAGCCGCACCAACGAGTGGAAAGATGTCTTTATTTATTCCAGGAAAAAGGGTGACAGCGACACGATAATCCTGGCGAAAAGGGGTAAATTTCTCCAGGGCAAAAACATGAAAGACGGTTATATCCTGTTGACAGACGTCCTGGTGCACCGCTATAAAAAAAGTGACCCGGAAAAAAGTTATGAAGTCACGACCTACAAATATTTAAAAGAGGAGATTCGCGATTTTATCGAAATAAAACAGACCCGGAGAAGTAAACAGCTCATATTCCCGAAGCTCCTGGAAAAGATGAAAGAGGAACCGGGAAAAGTGGATTTAATGATCGAATTTCACCGGAAATTTTCTCTTCCCATTGCCAGTATCGCTTTAGGATTACTGGCATTGTCCTTAGGGATATCGACAAAAAAAGGCGGAAAGATCAGCGGGTTTACGATCTCTTTGGGCATCATTTTTACCTATTATACAACGTCGGTGGTATCGGAGAACCTGGTGCGAAAAGGTATTTTGTCACCCTTCTGGGGGATGTGGGGAGCGGTGATATTATTATTCATTTTGGGGATAATTCTGTACTATTATACATCGAAAGAGAAGACCATCAATTGGAATAAAGTATTTGATTTTTTTGATAGAATAAAAAAAAGGATTACTTGCTATTTCAGAGATGGGGGAAAAATATTTTTTATTCTTAAAGTCAGGAGGTTAAAATTCCGGGTTTTTAAACTGATCGATTTTTACGTCGTAAAAAAGATATTGTTTTCCTTTTTGCTGATTTTTACGTCCCTATTGTCGGTCTTTTATATCATCGATATGGTTGAACTGGTCGATGATATATTCCAGAATAATGTGGCATTCTCCTATTTATTTAAATATATATTTTATAATACTCCCGAAATTCTCAGTTTTATTTTCCCGGTTTCTATATTAACCGCTGTTTTATTGACCTTCTCGCTGATGAGCAAAAACAACGAGATAATCGCGGTAAAAGTGAGTGGTATCAGCCTGTACAGACTATCATTGCCCGCGATCGTCATAGGGATTCTCATTTCCTTAGTGTTTTTTTTAATCCAGGAAAACATTACGCCGGCGGCTAACAAAAAAACCAGGGAGATTTTGAATGTGATTCATAACCGGGAGGTGCGCACCGAAAGGAAGGAAACGAAATACTGGGATTTAGGCAATAATAACGAAATCTATTTTTGTAATTTCATTGACAAAAGAACGAATAAAATTAACAATTTCAACATCATCTATATGGATGACCAATTCTTAGTAACGAAAAGAATCTCAGCCAAATCCGCGGGTTGGGCCGGCTTGAATGAGTTGGTTCTTGAAAACGGTTTTGAGAGGGATTATGAAAATAATTATCCCACGAGTTTCAACTCCTTTGAACGAAAAAAGATGTGGATCGAGGAAGGAGAAGATCTTTTTACGATAAAAGTCGCTTCTTCCCAATATATGAATATCAAGGCATTGAAGGAATATGTGGCCTACCTGAAGATAAACAGGTCCGAAACCGCAAGATACGAGGCCCGGTTGTATTACAAATACGCCTTCCCCTTTTCAAGCTTAATCATGGTGCTCATTGCCATCCCCTTCTCTTTTATTATGGGAAGCAGGGGCACGCTGTTCGGTATCGGTATGGCTGTCGCAATATCCATGGTCTTCTGGTTTGTTTTTGCCGTATTCAGCGCCTTAGGCTCCGCGTCGATATTATCTCCCTTTATATCAGCCTTCGCACCTCTTTTTATTTTTACCGCCGTATCATTCTACCTTTTTATCAATATCAAGACTTAGGTATCCGGGGAGTGGGGGAATTTTTTTTTTAATGGAACTTTTATTGGAATCCCTTCGTTTTTAATGGTATGATAAACGCAAAATATGGACGTAAACGATATAATTGAACGATTAAAACAACGAGACAGTGAGGCCTGGACTATGATGATAAACAGATACTCTAAAAAAGTATACAACTTCGCGTTGAACTTCGCGGGAAACCGGGAAGACGCGTCGGATATCACCCAGGACATCTTCATCAAGGTCTACAATAATATCGATAAATTCAAAGAAGAAAAGAACTTTAATTCCTGGCTTTTAAAACTTTCCAAAAATTACTGCATCGATTTCTGGCGCAAAAACAAAAATGCCAGAAGGAAAGTAGAATTGGATGACACTATCCGTAACGAAGCGGTTCATGGCCAACAGCAGACCCCGGAAGATTCGCTTATCAGGAAAAACGACATCAATTATCTCAGGGGGAAATTACTGCTGCTGCCGCCGGACTTGCGAACACTGATTATTATGCGGGATATCCAGGACCATTCCTACCGGGATATTGCCGAACATTTTAATATCCCCTTAGGCACCACAAAATCGAGAATTAATAGAGCCAGGGCCAAACTGGCAAAAATAATTTTAAATGAAGGGAAATTAAATGAATTGTAAAAAAGTAGAAGATTTATTGTCGGCATATATTGAAAACGACCTTCCGGCAGCGGTTCGCAGCGAAGTTTCTCTTCATTTAGAACAATGTGATAACTGCACCCGGTTAAAAGAGAAAATGGAGGAACTGATCTATTCTTTTCCCGATCTTGAGGAGGAAGTGCCCTTTTTTCTAAAAAACAGGCTCTTATATATCCACGAATCCCGGGAAGACGAGCAAAGCAAGTATTACTATTTGAAATATGTGGCTGCGGTGATTGGCACCGCTATCCTGTTTCTCAATCTCTTCTATTTCACCAATATTTATCCCCCAGCCAACCGGGCGCTGCATTCGGTGGTATCGCAAATCGGCACCATCGTTGTGGAGACGGAAGCTTTTTTTGAAAGACTGAAAGAGTCGAAAAACCTGCTTTTCTACTCTCTTATTAAAAAAGAAAGCGCTGAAAATAGTCGAATAAATAAAGATAATCCCATAGAAAATAACGGAGGACAAAATGGATAATAAACAACAGGCAAAAAGTAACAAAAACCCGGTGGGGGCCGCCATCCTGTCGGCCATGTTCCCGGGGGTCGGTCTTTTCTATGTCGGCAATAAAATAAAAGCAATTACCTATATCTTCATCATGGCTTTTTTGATAATGATGATTGTGGAAGCAAGGGGAAATGACGTCATCATTTTTTCGCTCCTCCTCGGTGGCTTTCATATTTACCAGATATTCGATAGTTTCGATGAAGCCAAAAAATCCAGGGATAGGGTGATTGTAAATGGCGAAAAGGTGATAAATGTCACTTTATTCTGGGCCATTACCATTCTGGCTATAGGGGTGATTTGCCAGTTGGCCGAACTTGACATTATCAGGTACAGGGATATAGCCAGGTTATGGCCGATTATCCTGATCGGACTCGGGGCAAAATATATCTACACCTACTCCAGAAGCAAAGAAGGAGGACAAAATGAGTAAACGAAAACCGGAACCACTATTCTGGGGACTAATATTGTTAGTTATTGGGGTGTTGTTCATGCTGGATAATTTCGGCGTGGACATAGACATCTGGAAGATTGTCGGTGATTTCTGGCCCCTGATCCTAATCGCCATCGGCGCCAAGAATATATGGCTTCATTACCAGGGCAGAAAATCAGGGTAAACGATGAAAAAAAGAGAGGTTTTTATTGTAATCCTTTTAATCACCTTCGGAGTGCTATATAATCTTTACGAATCCGGCGAGGTGGATATCTTTTTCTTTGACGAATGCTCGATAAACCCGAGAGGATTAGTAGACAGGAAACACGCGGTCCCCTTTTACGTGGAGGAAAACCAATACACCGGTATTAAGTATCTTGAAATCACGAACCCGGCCGGTGAGGTGGTTATTAAAAAAGCCGAAAATAATATCACGTCGGTAAAACCGGTCATTCGGGTTTATCATAAAAACAAAGACAAAGCGAAAAGAATTAGAAAAGAAATAGAGATTTTAACCAGGGAAGATAACGGCAAGGTTATAATCGGTATCGAACCTGAAGAGAAATTCCCCTACAAACGGGTGCGCCTTTTATTCGAGGTAACGGTCCCGGAAAAGGTTGAATTAAAGCTCTATAACGCTTACGGCAATATCGAGATTACCGGCACAGGCAAGAATATTACCGTAAACCAGCGCTACGGTGATATCCGGGTCGAAAATGTGGGTTCAAATTTAAAAATTCACAGCCGCCACGGAAAGGTTTCTCTATCCAATATTAGTGACGCAATAGACCTTTATTGCCGGCACAGTACCCTCACGGCCCGAAGTCTCGCGTCACTTAAATTGAACGCTTCTTATTCGAAGATTTCCATAGCTGGGGTTGAGAATGAAACGGACATCGAATATGCCGCCTATTGTACGGTTGAAGTAGATAACAGCGGAAAATTTAGTTTCAAAGGAAGGCAGTCCCGGATCCGGCTGAACAATATAAAAAACGGTGTAAACATCGAGAACAGCCACAACACCGTGAATATGAAAGGGATTCACGGAGATGTCAGGATAAAAACACGTAACTGCCGAATCAACGGTGATAAAATCGTATGCGACAATCTTATTTTAAAAAATAGCTATGGGAATGTGGACCTATCCGATATTACGGGTAAGGTGCTTGACATCGCCGTCAATAACGGAGACTTAGATATAAAATTTAACCGGGTAGACGGCCGGATTAACATAAAAAATAAACACTCCGATATTTTATTGGATTACCCGGAAGCGGTGCGTCCGATGTTCAATATCAACCTGGAATACGGCAAGATTATCAACCGGACTGCCGTGGAATATAACATCATAAAAGATCAACAAAGACTTTCCGTCAGCAGCAGCGAAGGGAGACCCGAAATAATTATCATTAATACCTATGGAGATATCTTCTTTAGAAACTTTGTTCCGGAAGAAGGTGAAATGAAAGTGGAGCCCGAGGAATTTATTTGATCTTCTTTGCCGGTATGTCCTGGCCACCCTGGTGGAGGATCAATTGTGTAAATTTACCGTTCTCATCTTTCATAAAGGTTATTTGGGCATCCGTGACTTTCAGGAAAAACTTCACCTTTGATTCGGGAAAAATTTCAAACTTAGGTTGGCCGGTCGCCTGGCCGAATATTTTATTATCTTCAGATGTAATCTCCAGAATGAAACCGGGTTTAAGTTCGTATTGCCCCACATAATCTTTGTAAATTTTCGGGT
>JAGLQA010000392.1 GCA_023137075.1 Candidatus Aminicenantota bacterium | reverse complement strand
GGTTATTTACCGGGAGTTTTGCAGGCACATGGCTTTGAGAAAGGCGATGTGCCGGTTGGATAAGGACTTGAGGATAGTGCCGCCGGCCGTAAAGGCATGTGCCACATCGGTCAAAGAACCATATTTTAACAAGGCCAACCGCCCTTCACCACCACCGACATAGGTGGAAATTCCGGCTGCGGTCATCTTCTTTAAAAGCGCGATAAACTCACGGGTTCCCGCTTCAAATCGCGGATCTTCAAATTTGCCGAACACACCGTTGTAAAACATGGTGAATTTATCAGTGGTTTTTTTACTCGCGGCAATGTAATCGGCAATCTTTTTTGAAATGAGTTTCCGTGTTTTCGGGCCCACATCAAATTGGGCAAAACCGGGGGGGATTTCTTCACTGGTTTCACCGTTATCCAGTACAAAATCAACCGGCAAAATAACCTCTACCCCATCCTGTTCACATAAAGCGATGATGCGTTTGCCCTGCTCGATGCGCTGTGGTGAAATATAATACTTCGCTTTTTCATCCGTCTCGGCTTTGCCGATACAAAAATCCCCACCCCGAAACTGCGCTTTCGCCTTCTTTAAGGCCATGGCCAGGGACCCGGCAACAACCAGGCGTTTTACGGATTTCCGGGTGAGAACATTTTCCAGGTCATCTAATTTGTTGATTTTTAAACCGCTCATAACAAGCATATCCGCCTGCCTGGCTCCAAGGATGTGCCGATTCATCTCTTCGCTCAGGTAAAAACCCATGGCTGTTTTAGACATTATTAAGGGCAGCGCGGCGGAAGAAAAATCAAAATTCGAAGCAGCAATGGCTTCGTTGATCTCGATAACGGTTACCCGTTCCCGGAAATCCGCGGCCAGCTCGTACATGTCGGCGGAAATGCCCTGGAAATCGGCTTCTTTCGCCTTCCACAGCGCCCGCTCGATATCGTATTTCCGGGTGTTCTCGAGCATGAACAGGGATCCCGGTTTCGCGGCTTTTATAGCCGACACGAAACTGTCGTCCAACTTCATCCGCTCTTCATCTATCCAATTGGAAATAAATTCGATATCCCGGCCGATTAATTTGCTGCAGGCCCGGCATACCGGCGCCAGCGTAAGGTCCTTATCCCGGCCGATATGACCGAATAGTATGGTTGTCCAACCTTTTTCAATGCAAAATCGCAGTGTTCTCAAACTCGCTTCGATACGGGAAGAATCTGCGACCCCTCCGTCTTTGACCGGCACATCTAAATCCATGCGCACCAACACAACCGTACCGGGCGGCACATCGTCGAGTTGATCGACGGTGGGTATGGTTTCCATCAATTCTTCCAGGGGGATTGCATCCAATGTTTCATCCCGGGAAAATATCCGGTACAGGTCCCGGTAAAACCGATCTTTATCCAGCCTAAAATTAATTTCTTTTTTTATGTTTGCTTCAACCATTGATATCACCAACGATAAATATAATCTATTTCCTTTCCGGTGTCAATTTTTTACCGGCATCCCCGGCCCTCAAGGTCTAAATCTTTTTTCTTGAAAATGTCTTTGAGAAAATCATCTCCCCGGATAAGAAACAATAGGGTAATCTTATCTTTTATGGAGTCTGCTGATTCTTGCATTCTTTTCAGGTCATTAATAATTAAATAGGATTCATCATGTTTTTCTGGTTTGGAGGATTTTAGTTCCGCTAATTTTTCTTTTAGTTTTTCGTCAATTAGCTTCTCTTTATCCTTGTTTTGGCCACAGCAATTTACTGCTTTATTTACGATTTCCTCCGGGTCACGGGGCGGCGGCCCATATTCTTTTGGAATATGATTTAGATTTAAATAATTCAATCCTTCCAACCCGGGATTTTGAAGCAAGAGACGGGCCAGGGCTTTTCGAGCTGCAAACAATGTGATGCAATTACTTAAAATGTCTTCAAGCCTGGCTCTCATCCGGATACGTTTTCCCCTACCAGGGATGTCTTTATAAGTATCCTCCAAAAGGTCTTTCATCCGGTCTACACTATTGTAATAAACGATCGGGTTGATATACTGCTGCCTGGAGAGATATTGATTGAAAAGCTTATCGTAAACCCATAGTACAAAACAATCATAATATTTTGCCAATCCAATGGGGTTTCCCCTGGAAGTATGAAAAAAATTGGCGCGAAGAACAGCGGCCAACACTAAAGTCAAAATAAATGCCGCCGGGAAGCTGTCGTATCGAATCGTTCCCCTCTCCGCAAGATAAATATAAAGTACTAAACTAATAGCAATATTGGTGATGAATAACAGCAAGAAATAGAAATTTTTTATAAAATAAAAGAATTTCTCCTTATGCCACCGCCTGATATCCATAATACTTAAAAACAGACCGACAATGATGATAAAAAGAATGTTAAAAAAGACAGAAAATCCAAAAATCCGGTAAGTAAGAACCATCTTATGCCATAGCTTGCTGAATATACCGATGGGTTCTCCCGGTTTAAAAAGGCTGATGCCCTCTTTGCTCAATCTAAAAACTCCGGGACTGTTTAAACCTGTAACAGACACAAAATAGTGCTCCCGGAAATGGAGATTGCCTTGAAGGGAACGGGGGTCGTTAATGCTGAAAGTTAAAGGAAGGTAAGGATGACTACCGCTATTCATGATTTTCAAAGAACTGCATAAATGGGCAATGCAACCCGGGTCACAAAAAAATCCCACCGCCTCGGGACGTAATTCAAGAATTTGCCGGATTTGGTTTCGCACTGTATCTATGGATTCAAAGGAGAGAGATAAATAACGTTGTTTTTGCAGTCCTTGCAACTGGTTTCGGAAGGTTTTTTCCGCATGTTTCCCCAATTGGTTTTCCTGGTAAAGAATCGCAATGGAACGAATCCAATAGTTGTTCAACAAATCACATATGGCATGCACACGGGATTCAATATTAGCATTGGGCCTTTCCCCTGTGGGAGAAACGCTGGTTAGCTGCGTTCCCACTACCAGCAAAACAAGAATAATCCCAATGATTTGCTTCATTATTTTCTCCTATATTCTTTTTCACTCGTCAAATTTTAGCCGCAGCCTTTAACAGGCTTTTAGTTATCCTTTAT
>JAGLQA010000391.1 GCA_023137075.1 Candidatus Aminicenantota bacterium | reverse complement strand
CACCGGCAGCGGAATTCATGCTGCCACTGCCACGTTTTTTATTTATTCTATCGAGCATCCAATAGACATAATCCCGGTAACGGATTCGTAAGGGTGATAATTCCTCTCCCTTGTAAATCGATAGGAAATCCGCGATAAATATTCCCGTAGAAGTGCCGTCTGAAATGATGTGATGCATATCCACCATTAAAACATGTTTTTCATCCTCCGCCCGGATCAACCCAAACCGCAGCAGCGGCGCACAGGACAGGTCGAAGTACCGGATAAATCGATCAGTGATATTGATACCCGAATACCAACCACCAATTTCCGGTTCGACTCCCAGGCGCTGATCTGAGGGCACAGAATCCTGTGCCCCTACCCTATAGTCAGTTTCATAATATTCGACGGTAAATTTAATGTCCTGGGCCTTGTGTATCTTCTGTACCGGCTTTCCGCCAACAAATCCGAAGGAGGTGCGCAGACTTTCATGCCGGTAGATGAGTTTCTCAAAAGTTGTCGAAAATTTTTCTTTCTCGACCCGCCCTTCTATCAACAAAATTTCACTCATATTGTAACTAATATTGTGGGGGTCTAATTGTTGAAAGAAAAAGAATCTCATCTGGGTTACCGATAAGGGGTAATATTCCTTATTCTCGGCAGCTTTTATGGATATAAAGCGTTCCTTTTTTATTTTCTTTTCGATGAAAAGGGACAACCATCTTATGGTGGGATTGTTGAAAAAATCAGTTAGCGTTACACTTACATCAAAATCTCTGTGTATTTTTGTCAGAAGGCGGATGGCTTTCAATGAATGGCCGCCCAATTCAAAAAAATGATCATCTATACCAATGGTTTGCGGTACTCGATTCAGTATCTCCGACCAGGTACCGACCAATTTTTTCTCTGTATCCTTTTGGGGGGGCGTATATTTTTTTCCGGCTTTTATCTCAGGTTCAGGGAGCATTTTCCGGTCGACTTTTCCGGTTGGAGTTAAGGGTAATTTTTCGATTTGTACAAAATAAGAGGGGATCATATAATCGGGCAATGTACGGGAGAGATATTGCCTGAGGCCTGAGGGCACGGCTACGGGCTCTGCGCTTTTCACAACGATGTAGGCGCCTAGATATTTATCACCGCTGTTTTCACCACGAATCACGACCACTGCTTCCTTTATTTTTTCATGAGACAACAAGCGATTTTCTATTTCGCCCAATTCGATGCGGAAACCCCTGATCTTCACCTGGTAATCCATCCTGCCTAAGTATTCGATATTGCCGTCGGCCAGCCAGCGGGCCAGGTCGCCGGTTTTGTATAAAAGGTCTGAATGATGAGCGATGAATGATGAATGATGAGTTCCGGGGACGGCACGCCGTTCCCCTACACCTGAATTTATAAACTTCTCCGCCGTCAATTCGGGATTGTTCAGGTAACCTGCTGCAACACCGTCACCTACAATGCACAATTCTCCCGGGACACCAATGGGCTGTAAATTCTCATCCCTGTCCAGGATGTAGAGCCTGACATTCGGCATGGGTTTGCCGATAGGCACACTCCCGCTGCCTTCGTAATTCGACAATGAATAGCTGCCGGTATACACGGTTCCTTCGGTAGGACCATATATATTCTCCAGGGTAATGCCCGTATTATACTTCCTGAATTTTTCTACTAAACCTGGCAGCAATTCCTCTCCTGCGACAAAAATATACTTTAGATTCGACAATTTTTTTATATTACGGACACTCAGGGCATCAACGAAAACATTAAACATAGACGGAACAAAATTAATATGAGTGACGCAAAAATTTTCAATAGCAGTTATTATCTTTTCCGGTTCCTTTTCACCACCTTTCTCTAAAATGGCTAACCTGCCCCCCCCGGGGAACCAACCGAATAATTCGGCCACCGACACATCGAAAACATATGAAGTTTTTAAAAGATAGGTATCGGATTCTCTTAAGGGATATGCAAGCTGCAGGGCAGTGATTATATTTACAACAGACCTGTGCTCGACTACCACTCCCTTGGGTTTGCCGGTAGAACCGGAGGTGTAAATGACGTAAGCGTGATCGCCGGGTC
>JAGLQA010000390.1 GCA_023137075.1 Candidatus Aminicenantota bacterium | reverse complement strand
GGGCACGGCACACCTTGCCCCTACAATACTGCTTATATCGTCTACAAAAACTTTCTCAACTTCTAAATGTTTTAACTTTTCAACCTTATTAGCAAACGCACGAATAGTGACCAGTACTTTTGTCCCACTGTCCGCCATAAGGTATTCCACCCGCTCACGGGGGTAATTGGGATCAATGGGCAGATAAGCACCTCCTGCCCGCAGTATTGCCATGATTCCCAGTACCATCTCGATCGATCGTTCCATCATGACAGCGGCGATAACACCGGACCCGACTCCTTTTTCTACTAACAACCCGGCCAATTGAACCGTGCAGCGACTCAATTCCCTATAGGAAAAGGAAAGTCGATCCCCATCTTCCACTATTGGGGAAACAGACTCCATCGGGCCGCTGCGGGATTCCGATTCTTTCCCCGGCCGGAGACCGGTAGATTTCCCGACAAGCGCCGTATTACCTGGAGTTTTTAATACCTGTTCTTCGAATAATTCCAGGATGGTTTTGTCTTGTGGGTAGACTGCTTCCGTTTCATTGAAATCCAGTAATAACTGCTTTTTCTCATTTATGGATAAAAAATCGATTACCCCTAACTCTTTGCCGGGATAGTTTACAATTTCCTTTAATATATTTTTGTAGTGATTCCATAATCTCTCTATAACTTCTCTTTCAAAACGCGCATCATTATAGATAAAACCAATGCCGATCTCATTGGTTATCGAAATTGTAACCGTCAAATCATAGTTGGTCATCTCAAATATGGAATATGAGTCAACCGACAACCCGGTCTTCGCAGCCATGGACGAAGACGCGAACAAATCCGCCAAAGGATAATTCTCTATGACAAGGACCGTATCAAAAAGCTCTTCCCCGGGGCCTAAACGGCTGTACTCCTTGATATCGATCAGGGGGGTGGATTCATACTCTTCCCTTTCCTGTAAAAATTCATTTATCCCTTTGACCAGTTTACCGGCTCTTTCTTCCGATTCACCCTGTACTCTCAAAGGAAGGGTATTTATAAATAACCCGATAATATCTTCTATACCTCTTATTTTCGCAGATCTTCCCGATACTGTAGTCCCGATGATGACATCACGGCAGTTATTATACTTTTGCATCAATAAGCCGAAAGCCGTGTAAAGCAGAGCAGCCATGGTTATTTTATTTTCCCTGGTGAAAACCGCTGTCATTTCAAGTAAGGTTTTTTCCAGGGTTACGGCTAAATTTCCGGCTCCTGCCCTATCTTTTCCGCCCGCTCCTTTCACCGGGAGTTCCCCCGGTGTTTTAAACCCGGCCAGGTAGTTTTCCCAGAATTTCTTATGCCTGAGGTTGCCCGGAGATTTCAACCACCTGATATACTCGTTAAATTTTCTTTTAACAGGTATCAGCGGTACTTTCCGGTTTAGCAGATCATCATATGTTTTAAAAAACTCCCTCAATATAATACCGGTACTCCAGCCATCGTATAATATGTGATGATTGCTGATGATTACCTCATGTTTACCCTTATCAACTTTGCACAGGATTACCCGGAAGGGTACCTGTAGGAGGTCGAACTTCTCCTGCCTGTCCCGGTGTCTTATCTCGACCAGGTTGTCGGAACTGTCGGAAGTGAGATCATAGTATGTCATTTTGATAATGTGCCGTTTTAAAACAACCTGGGTGGGATTCTGCAACTTTTCCCAGCGAAAAACCGTGCGCAGCATTTCGTTGGTTTCTATAACAAAATTCCAGGCCCTTTCGAAAAGATCGATATCTATCGGGCCGGATATCAGCAGGCACAATTGTTCAAAATACAGATCCTGGCCGGGGGCCTTAAGGTAATGAAAGAGTATCCCCTCCTGCATTGACGTTAATGCCAGGATATCCTC
>JAGLQA010000039.1 GCA_023137075.1 Candidatus Aminicenantota bacterium | reverse complement strand
CCTCAATTCGCCCTCTTCGACAGAACTTTTCCGGCTGTGAGTAAAAGCCGGCAGCAGTTCCACCACCCGTTTGTACTTGATGCCGGACAAAACAACCGGCATACTTTGCGAGAGGATACTCCCCCTGTCCGGGGATATTTCCGGGTAGCTGGCATATTCCGAATGGCGCACCGTCTGGCGAATGAAGAGGATTCCCATGGTAATTTTTTTACCGCCCGGGAAACGGATGCTTTTAAAGGGAATCTTAAATTCAACCGTATACCCCTCTTCATCGATGATCCCTTTGCTGTACCAGACCATGTCATGACTGGCGTCTAAATTGCCGCTTATATCCATCATGCCGTCCCCCTGGACACCGAAAGGATTGACCATGAATCCGTACCCGCCCTGTTTGTCGTTAAAGGTATCCAGGATAATACTTACAAAGTCTTCTTCGAACATATTGTCCCGCCTGGTGACCGTGGCCTTTATCTTTTTAGGGCTGCTGTCGTAACAACGATAAGCGATATACAAATTCTCTTTATCATAGACGGCATAGGCGACCGTCCGGCTGCGGGAGTCTTTCCCGTAATCCGGTTGAAATGTTTTAAACCCGGTCACCGTTAATGCCGATTCCCAGACCGGGTCATCCAATTTTCCATCGATGACCGGCGGTATATCGGTTTTGCTCACTACTTTTGCTGTTCCGGGAAACAGCAGGAAAGCGGACAATGTCAAAACAATCAAAAAAATTATTCGTTTACATCTATTAACCGGCATTTTTTTACTCCTGAATTCAATTTAATTATGGTGTTCGCTAAAGATTATATAACGAAAAAAAAACCGCAAAGGTTGCGCTTTATTGCGCCGGCCCCCCTTTTTTTTCGGAAAAGCGGTTCTATCTGTTACCCACGCCGGATCCGGACCCTGGTATAAAAATAGAGGCCCAACCGGACAATTAAAAATATCAATATCGAGGAAAATATGATGGTCGCGCCTGAGGGTATATTAAATTTATAGGAAAGGAACAATCCGGAAATAGATGATAAAAATCCGAACCCGATGGAATAGAATATGATGGATTTGAAATTTTTTGAAATCAGGTTGGCAGTGGCCTGGGGAATCGTCAGGAGGGAAATCACCAGGATAATACCCACCACCCGGATATTGATAACTATGGTCAGCGCCACTAAACCGATGAGTATATAGTTGATGATTGCCACCGGTATTCCCTGGGTTCGGGAATACTCTTCATCAAAAGAAATAGTGAGTATTTCTTTCAATAAGAGCAGGAAAAAAGCAATAATGATAACGGCCAAACCGGCCATGAGATACAGGTCAAAAGCAGAGACCGTCAGGATATTACCGAAAAGGTAGGTCATTAAATTGGCGGTGTATCCCGGGGTTATATAAATGAATATAATGCCCACGGCCATGCCGAAAGACCACATGATACCGATCAGCGTGTCTTTTCGCAAGGTGGAATTTTGTGAAAAAGCTTCGATGGCGACAGCGGAAAGTATCGAAAATAAAGCCGCCCCGATGATGGGATTAAAGCCCAGGTAATAGGCAATGCCCACACCACCAAAGGAAGCATGGCCGATACCCCCGCTGATGAATACGATTCTCCGGGTAACGATATAGGTCCCGATAAAACCGCAGGTAATACCGGTAAAAACGGCTGCCAGCAGCGCATGTATAAAAAAACGGTAGCCGAGAAGCTCAATCATCCTTTCCCCTTCCGCCCATGCAGTCGCCACAGGTTTCATTATTATGTTGGTGGATTTTTAATACGCGGTGGGGTAAATTACCGTGGGTAATTAAATCGATGGGGCAGTTATAATTATCTAATAATTCCTGTGTGATCTCGTTGGAATCGTGGTAGTAAAGGTTCCGGTTTATACAGGCAATGGTTTTAACATGGGAAAAGATCATGCCTAAATCATGAGAGACCAGGACGATGGCCATTTTCCGGTTTAGCTCCTTAAGTATTTCAAAAAAATTTATCTCAAACCCTTTATCGACAAAGGTATTGGGTTCATCGAGCAGCAGCAGGCGGGGTGATGAGATAAGGGCTCTCGCCAGGAAAACCCGCTGCATCTGTCCACCGGATAGTTCGCCGACCGGTTTCTTTTTTAAGTGGCGAATGCCCATCCGCTGCATAACTTGGTCCGTTTTTTGTTTTTCTTCTTTGGAGAAATGTTTCAACATTCCCACGCTTGCGGACAGGCCGGAAATAACCACATCGGATACACGAATCGGGAATTTCGGATCAAACATGGTTATCTGGGGCATGTAGCCGATTTTGTGTTTTGCCTTCCCCTGCTTTTGCCCCCTGGAAAAAAACCGAACCGACCCCTTTACCGGCTGGACCAGGCCTAAGATGACTTTTAACAGGGTGGTTTTGCCGCTGCCGTTGGCCCCGATAACCCCGACAAAATCCCCTTCAAATACGGAAAAATCGACATCCTTCAGCACGGTATGACCATTATACCCGGCCGTGATATTCTTGAGTTCAAGGATTTTTCCTGGAGACATATGGTTTTTATATCACAAAACCATCCTTTTTTCAATCGATCCCGGGAGTAGTCGTTTTGGGAATTATCCCAGCAGTAGTTCACGATGCAGTTGTCTTTTTAAATGGAAGAAACGCAAGTATTCTACTCTTGTTAGCTTCAAAGCGTCCATCTTCATGGAGAGTTATTAAACCCAATTTAATAAGTTCCATAAAATCATTACGAACGGTTCTTAAACTCTTTTGCGCATATTGTTCTGCTATCCTTGGACTAATTTGCTTTAAATCTTTCCATTCTAAAAGGGTCGATGATTTGGAAATATCTAAAATTAAACTTCTACGTCTTCTTTGTGCCTTAGTATCCTTCTCTCGATAGATTTCATAAATATAATTTTCCCATGAGACATCCATAATTTGTTCTCGTATTTTAGATATTTGTTCTCCTAAACCGTCAACAAAGCCTCTCAGTGCATATTTTACAAAACCAACAATATCTCTTTTTTTACTAGAACTGTCTAATTGCCTATAGTATTCAGTTCGAGTTAAATTATAATGGTTGCTCAATAAGTGAGCCGCCGGTGTTGGCATGTTTGAGTTAAGCAGTATCTGCAATTCCAATAACCTTGCTGTTCTCCCATTTCCGTCACCAAAGGGATGAATCCAGGCAATATAAAGATGAGCTATAATTGCTTTAATGATTCCGGTTAAAATAACATTGTTACTACCAAAAACGTGCTCCCATTCACTGCTATTTAACCAATCGCACATTTTTTGCAGCACATATTGACAGTCTTCCGCGGGAGCGGCCCGGTAGCTTCCGACAACCACGGAATAGCCTCTTATTTTCCCGGGAACGACTCGATCTCCAGTTTTCAAACCTTCTAATACATGTTCATTAAATAATTTCAAATTTTCAACAGTTATTTTATCCCCATGCCCTCCTTCTATCCTTTCTTTAATAGTATTGAAACTTTTTATAATATTTTTCACTTCTTGCCCCTGGTATTCTCTTGAAGGCGGTAATTGGAGCTTATTTTCTATAACGTTTTTTATTTCTTCTTCTGTTAAGGTATTTCCTTCAATTGCAGTCGTAGCAAGAACACCTTTATATAAGTATATTTTATGGAGTTCCTTGGCATTAGTAGGTTTCAATGGCACTCCTGCAATATGTTCACACTTCGATTTGGATTCACCTAACAGCATCCATAACTCACTGTCAAATTTTTTCAAATTTATTTCGAAATTTATCCAGGGATGAGTATTTAAATACTTCTTTTTTACCGGTTTTTTTTCACTCCTTCTTGCACTCTTTTCTTCAGTCATTTATTGCCTCCTTACCGGTTATATAATACTATACTATAATATAATTTTCAACTATTTT
>JAGLQA010000389.1 GCA_023137075.1 Candidatus Aminicenantota bacterium | reverse complement strand
AGGCAGTTATGATCCGTTTAAGGTTGGTGAAACCGATATCTATTATATACCGGTGACCTGGTTTTTGCTTTTTGGAGTGGGTATGCTTGTTTAGTTCCGCTGCGTTTTGCCGCCCTTTTTGAATATTTTGCAGGTCACCAGGAAAAGTAATAGTACCAATATGAAGCTGATTATATCTGGTCCAGTGTAAAATTGTATTTTTAAAAAACGGAAGGTGAGATCGCAGCTGCAAAGTTTGTTGAAAATATCGTCAAAAAGGTTTGCATCTCCCAGGAAATATTGTTAAAATGAAAATATGAGAGCAAACGAGAATGTACAAAAAAAGTTTAAAATTATGAGGGCACTATCATACGTTCCCGAAGAGCGATTGGGTGAAGTCGATAATTTTATAAAATTCATCTTGTTCCAGAGCAACATTGAGACAAGAAACAAGAAAGATGAACCGGCTACCCTGGCCGGGATATGGAAGGGAAAGGGGTTCGAAAAAATCGCCGATCTTGATAAAGAGATCGACAGCTTACGAAAGGAGTTGAGCGACCAAATCCTGACGAGGCACAAATAGTGGAATACCTGTTAGATACAAATGCTATTGTCCGGCATTTTGCACAAATTTCAAAATTAGGGAAAAAAGCAAAAGAGATTATATCCCGGGCTGAAAAGGATCAACATCAATTGTTTGTTTCGATAATCAGTTTAATGGAAATAATGTACCTGTCGGAAAAGAAAAGGATACCACTCACTTTAGATGAAATAATTAATGATCTAAACAAAAAAGAATGTTATTCCATTGTTGAATTCGATGTTGAAATATTGAAGAAAGCGGCAAGTTTTCATTTTTATGAGTTACATGACCGGTTAATTTTAGCCACAGCAATGGTATTGGGAATGCCCATAATATCGTCAGACAAAAAATTTGATTCAGTTGAAGATATCGAAGTCATTTGGTGAGATCGATTTTTGTGGTTGAAATAGTAAGTCCGTGATTTAAGAAAATTATTGGACGGTAGCTGAAACATTATTGTTGACAGGAAAAGGGAAAAGGTTTATATTAATGATGGAGCTAAAATGAGTACCGAAGTGGATTTTAAGAAAATAGACGATTTTTTTAAGGGATATGACATTCATAAATTTCAAGAAAAATGTTTTCCTTTATTATATAGATGCCGGACCATTGATCGACATGGTCGATAAGTCTATTAATAAACGCATAGAAACAGGACATTTCGGGGAGAGGAACTATGCATGACCGTTTGAAATTATTGGAAGAAAACTTTAACTTGTTGCCTATTCTTCGCGAAATTTTCTATCTTTTATTTCGAGCGAAATAGACGGAGCCTTCTAACTCGTCTTCTCCATTTATCCAGATTAGGTAAACATTACCGGCGGCATCGGCAGCCACCTTAGGACCGGGGTAATAAAAACAACCGGTTTGATTCGAGATATTAATGGGATCAGTCCAATTGGCGCCTTGGTTAATAGACCGGCTGTAATAGATATTGGCGTCGCGACTACTATCGATAATATCCGACTTGCCCATCCAGGCAATATGCAGACCGGCATCAACATCGATAGAAATTTCCGGGTGATGAGCAATTCCGTATTCCGGATTTACCGGGATTTCCAGGCCCTTTACCCAGGTTTCCCCCTGATCCTGTGACCTTAAAAAGGTCAGACCGGTGCTGCCGCCCTGGTGGAGGAGATACAGGCTGCCGTTATTGTGCGATACCATATTCGGATCATGACCATCTTCTAACTTCGTTTTATCACTCCAGGTAGTCCCGTTATCAAAGGATTTGCTGAAACATATCCGCCAGCCGGTGGTATTGTCTTTGAGATAGTCCCATACGAGATAAAAATTCCGGTCCTTACCGTAATGAACGTGATGGATTCTTCCGTCTGAAAATTTTTCTAGATTGTGCCAACTTTTTCCAAAATCCGCCGAATGGCTCATATAAATTTCATCATCCGACTCATCATCATTTTTGCCTAATTTTATGCAGGTTACCACAATGACTCCTGAGTGTCCAACCGCAATATCCGGCATGTAAAAATCGCCTGTGCTTTCTGCAATTTTAACCGGTGTTCTCCAGCTATTGCCCTGGTCGGTGGAGCGGCTGAAAAACATCTCGTTCTGTTGGTTAAACCACACGATGTTCAGGTTGTCGTTGTGATCGCTGATCATTTTGCTGCCGCCATTTACCTGGTCGTAAAAAAATATTTCGTTCCAACTATTACCATTATTCTGGGAGATTCTAAAAGAGGAACCAAACAAACTGTTCCACCTAACAAAGATATCGTCGATGCTGTTGATCGCTAAATCCGGGTTATCTGCCGATTCGGAAGCTGAAATCTTGACAGGATTCCTGAAAATGCAGCCCTTTAAGACGGTGAAATCCAGGGTATTGGAATCACCGGTTTGGGAATCCCTGACAAACACGCTGACCGTTACTTGACCGGCGGTACTGTTGAGTTTGGTGTCGGCGGCGCTTAAGAGGCAGCGGATTTCAGTATCTTTGATGTAATTGGTCGTCATCGCGCTGCCGTTGAAGAAAATTTCCGAGTCTGTCGAAAAATTACTACCGGTGACAGTTAGCAGCAGGTTGACAGTCCCGGCTGCGGTTAATGCCGGTGCAAGAGAAATGAGTGCCGGCAGCGACGCTGTTACATCTTCTCGTTTGCAGCCGCCCCAATTTCCCAATAGCAAAATTACCAATAATATAAAAAGTGCTTTAGATTTATGTTTTTTAATTTTCATAGTAAAATTTCTTTTAAACCGGTATGA
>JAGLQA010000388.1 GCA_023137075.1 Candidatus Aminicenantota bacterium | reverse complement strand
GAAAACTTTGGAGTTATATTGATAATCCGGATGCACCCATGATATAATCAATTCCTATTTCTTATGAATAGAAATATGAATAGAAAATTGTTTTTTCATTATCAACCTTTTATAAAGATTAAGTGATATTTGAAAAGGAGTTCTAATGATGAGACATCCGAAACCTTTGCTTTTTCCCGTTTTTATTCTTCTCTTTTTCCTGGTTTTAACCGGCTTCGGTCAGGAATGTTTCCTCTCTTCCGGGCCGGATACATTTATTTTTGACGGCTTTTTAATGAACTACCTGCCCGGGGGGTTCTTCTATCCCTCTTTTATCGAAAACTACGCCCCTGACGTCACCTTCTTAATCGAAGAGAGTAACGCTTTTTCCCTGATCGATAATCCAAAGGTCTATTTTGAAGGTGATTCCTTTATTAATTTTAACTGGCAGTACAACGGCATGAATATAAATTCGGCCTTGAACAACGGCTCCCCTGCCTTGCTGCTGCCCTTCTCTTCCGTTACGGCATACAAACTGCAGGGAGAAAGTCCCGGGTCACGGAATTATGGCCTGGACTTTATCTCACGAGTGCCCGGCAAAGATATTTCGAGAGTATTGTTTTCAACCGTCTATACCGACTTAGGCACTTATACCCCCTGGTTGACCTTCATGGTGGAGGGTCACGCTTCTACCAGGGACGACCGTCTCTATAACACCCGGCGAAAAATTTTAAACAACTATTTTATCGACTATATTTTTAGTAAAAAGTTTAAAAACTCCGAGGTGACGGTGTCTATGAACTACTTCGATATAAAGCGCAAATTCAACGATTTTAAGGAATTTGACACGACCTACGAGGAAACGGGCCGGTTGTTTCTTACCAATACCCGCTACCGAAGGGAGTTAACCGGCGGGGCACTTGAAATCGTCGCCGCCTTTAACGCGTCGGACCGGTCTGCCTTTAACGCGGAAACCGGCAGCCTTCCCGAAGAGAACGCAGCAAAGAAAAAAAATTCTTTCCTGACCGGTCTTTTCCTGAAGAAAAAAAAATTTGATTTTAATTTTTCCTTCCAGTATGAGTCGGAAAAACTGACACCTGCCGCGGAAAATTTTTCCAAAGAATTGCAGGATAATGATGGCGACGGTTTCTTCCCCTGGAGCAGGTTAGGCGAATTTTCGGCGGCTGTTTTTAATTCAGGCCTGGATATTCCTTTAAAATATGATTTTTTAGGAAAAACGTTAAAGATAAACACCTTTTTAGAGGCCCGTCATTCCATCCTGCGGGGCAGTGAGGAGATTCACGGCCATAACCCCCTTTTCTTCGGCAATACGCCCTACTTAGTGGTATCGTGGCAGCCGGGCAGCGATTATACCAACTCCAATACCAACATGAAAATAGGCATGAATATTTCCTGGGATTTTTCCCGGAACCTGTCCCTGCTGTCTAAGCTCTTCGTGCAGTACAATCGCCTGGGTTTTGAAAACGCGGGTAACAATTTAACCTTTTTGCTCCCGGGATATGATGTGGGCGTGCAGCTATTCAAAAACAAAAAAACCCGGATTCTTTTAGCCTACGGCGTAACGCCCTACGACATCAGGGAAAATATCAACTTCACGCTGGAATCAAACCGTCCTTATGGCACCATTAATTATTGGGATGACCGGAACCGGGATTTAACCTTTCAACCGGGCGAGCAGGGTGAGCCTTACGGTTATACCGGGGCCGCTTACCACCGGGTGGACGAAGATATTTCGGCGCCGGTGAAACAGCGGCTGCTTTTAACGGTTTCGTCAAAAATATCAAAAAATTTTATTTTTAATGTCAAGGGCATTTTGAAAAAGGTGAAAAACAATTTCACCTTCCGTTTTGCCGAAGAGTATGGCTTCTATGAGCAGCATAACGATCAGGATATCTACTTTTTTAACCGCCCTTTTGAAAACTACCTGCTGACCAATTACGATTACCGCAAGGACCCCCTTTACGCCCAACTGCTGCTCAATTTTATCGGGGGCAAAAAGGAAAAGTGGTTTTTTAATTTTTCATTCCTGGCCCATATGGGTTTAGGGGTGACGGCTTTCGGTAACGGCCCCGGTTCCAACGATATCGGGATTATCAATGAATCCATGGCCAATCCCAATTCATGGATAAACGGTTTCGGACGCGTCGATGGAGACCGGGCTTTTGTGGCGAAACTCTACTTCGGATTTTATCTTTCGAAAAACCTGTTTTTAGGAACCGGCCTTAAGTACCGGGACGGCAATCCCTTTGCCTTTATAAACAGCCTTTATGCACACGACCAGTGGGTGTTGTACTACGCGACCATTAAAGCCGAGGACGAAAAAGGCGTTAAGGGCGGTCCCCGGGAGGATTATGTGGGGGATATCAGCATCAAGTTGAATTACCGGTTTAAACTCTTTAATAACGATGCTCTCTTAAGCCTGTCGGTTTTTAACCTTCTCGATTTGGGGCACGAGTTGTCCGAGTACGTTTTCTCCGGGGGCAGCCGCGATGCCATGGAGTTGAATATGCCCCGCAGTCTGCGTTTAACGTTATCTATGGGATTTTAAATGGGTTTTTTTTCCTTTCTTCATTTTTTTAATACTATCGTCTATCTTTACTTAGCAGTTTATATTTTCATTATAAATCCGAAGGCTTTGTTAAACAGGATGTTAACGGTTATTTTTTCCTGTTTCGCCTTATGGAGTTTTGCATCGATGTTTATCCAGAACCTTCATACTTCAGAATATACCGCCAGGTTGTTTGAAGATATCAGCTCCTTCGGCTGGGTCAGCTTCAGCAGTTTCTTTCTCTGGTTTATGCTCGCCTTTGCCGGGAAGAAGGAAATGTTAAAAAAAAATTGGTTCTACCTATTCCTCTTCGGTCTCCCCATTGTATTCATTTACCTGCAGTGGACTGATTTCTTAATCGTTGATCACAGTAAAGAATATTTCGGTTGGAAGGCCATTTTTAGTAAATCGATCTGGCCCTATCTTTTTTTTCTTTATTGCTTTTTATTTATGGCAGCCGCACTCTATGTAAATATCGATTTTATGCGGACCACCCGGGAAGTTTTTTTGAAGAAACAAGCTAAGATAATTTTCATTACGGTTGTCATCTCTCTCTCTTTAAGTTCGCTTACTGATATCATTCTACCTTTGTCGGGTATCCAATCCATACCGAGCATGGCCGATACTTTTACTCTCGTCTGGGTAGTCGGTGTTGTCTATGCCATGGGGAAATACAAATTCCTGACAATTACACCGGGTACCGCGGCCGACGATATTATTTCGACCATGTTCGACTCCTTAATACTTTTAAATTGGGAAGGAGAAATCGAATATGTAAATCAAGCGGCATTAGATTTATCGGGTTATAAAGAGGAGGAGCTAAAGGGAAAATCAATCGAAATTCTTCTTCCGATACAAGATTTAAAAGCCGGCGTGGTTGAAAAAATTACCAGGGAAAGCAGCCTGAAGAATAGAGATTTTGTCTTTAAGACAAAAAAAGGAGATAATGTGTCGGTGCTCTTTTCCAGTTCCCATCTGGATGCCGGGGCAGGAACTACCGGTGGTATTGTCTGTGTGGTCCGGGATATTCCAGGGCGAAAAAAATTAGAAGAAGAGGTTTTGAAAAGTAAAAAATTAGAAGCCCTGGGGATCCTTGCCGGGGGGATCGCCCATGATTTTAACAATCTTCTTTCCGCTATTATAGGAAACATCTCCTTAGTTCAAAACATATTGGGTGCGGGAAAGAAGAAACAGGAATTGCTAAAAAAAGCCGAAGACGCGTCTCTAAAGGCGGCTAACCTGGCAAGCAAATTCGTTACCTTTTCCCCGGGCGGTTGGCTATATATAAAAGAGATTACCCTGGCCACCATATTAAAAAATGTCAGTGCTTCGGGGCTGCCGGGTAAGAATATCGATTATGACATGGAGATTCCTGCCCGCCTGGCATCGATTTATGCGGATGAAGAACAATTGACGCAGGTTGTTGAAAACCTGCTGCTCAATGCCGCGGATTCCATGCCCGGGGGCGGTAAAATATCGCTTCGAGCGGAAAATAAAACGCTTAAAGCTGAAACTGACCTGCCCTTGAAAGAAGGGGAGTATGTAAAAGTATTAATCCGGGATAATGGGGGTGGTATTCCGCCGGAAAATATTGAAAAAATTTTTGATCCTTACTTCTCCACAAAGGAGCGGATGTCCCGGAAGAGAATGGGTTTAGGCCTGACGGTTTGCTATTCGATCATGAAAAAACACGGCGGGCATATCGCCATCGAATCAAAAGAGGGACAGGGGACGACTGCTGTTCTCTATGTGCCGGCCTATCATTAACTATCGATAAAACCGGACGGGGTTCACCGGTATTTGACAGTTTTTTTTGAATCGAATATAATCGCATTCGATGAGCTTTTTACCTTACTGGCATTTTTTTACTACGATCGTCTATGTCTACCTGGCGGTATATATATTTATAAAAAATCCGAAAACCCTGTTGAATCGAATTTGTTCGGCCTTCTTTCTCTGTATCGCCGTATGGAGCTTTTCGATGGTTTTTATCCACAATCCCTATACCTCAAAAATTACCGCCCGGCTCTTTTCCGATATCGGTTCAACCGGATGGACCAGTTTCAGCAGTTTTTTTCTTTGCATTATCCTGGCCCTCGCCGGGAAGAAAAAAATATTAAAAAAGAAGTGGTTCTATTTGCTGGTTTTCAGCATCCCCCTGGTATTTATCTATAAACAATGGACAGGTTTTATTTTTACCGATTTTAGTAAAGAATATTATGGTTGGAAGCCGCTTTACAGTTCAACAACCTGGCCTCATATTTACTATATCTATTATATTATCTTTATGGCCGCGGGCTTTTATATCAATATTAATCTTATAAAATACGAAAAAAAATCCATCATAAAAAAGCAGGCAAAAATAGTTTTTTTTACAGTGGTTACTACCCTGGTCCTGGGTTCCATTGTCGATGTAATCCTTCCCTTGATGGATATTCACGTCCTGCCCAATATCGCCAGTTCCTTTTTGCTTATCTGGGCACTCGGTGTCGTTTATGCCATGGTTAAGTATAAATTCCTTACAATCACACCGGCAGCGGCAGCCGGGAATATTATTTCGACCATGTTCGACTCCTTAATTCTTTTAAATACAAAAGGTGAAATTGAATATATAAATAAGGCAGCTTCAGGCCTGACCGAATATAAAAAGGAGGAACTTAAGGGGCAGTCGATCGGCATACTTTTTTCCGGGCAAGCACAAAAGGATGCGGCGGTCGAAACGATTGTTTCAAAAGGTAACCTCAAGAATAAAGATTTCCTTTTTGAGACAAAATATGGGAACCATATCCCCGTACTTTTCTCCAGTTCCATATTGAAAGATGAAGCAGGAGATGCCGGCGGTATTGTTTGTGTGGTCCGGGACATCTCGGAAAGGGAAAAATTGGACGAAGAAATTTTGAAAAGTAAAAAGTTAGAGTCCATCGGGATGCTTGCCGGTGGTATCGCTCACGATTTCAATAACCTTCTGTCTATTATCATGCTGAATCTATCTTTAGTACAGAACTCCCTAAGGCCGGATGAGAAAGCCTATCAATTGCTGAAAAAAGCGGGGAAAACATCATTAAAAGCAGCCGACCTGGCCGCGAAATTTCTCCCCCTTACCCCGGGGCTGCCCCTGCAGCGGCAGGAAATATCGTTATCTGCCCTTTTAAAAAAAGTGGAGGATAGGGGAATGCCGGGAGAAAAAATCACCTATAATATATACATTCCCCCTGATCTTCCCCCGATTTACGGTGATGACGTGCAATTGGAGCAGGTTATGCAAAACCTGTTCCGCAACGCGGTCGAGGCCATGCCGGGAGGAGGTGCAATTTCGGTTAACGCCCTGGGTTTTACTATCGAGACGGGAAGCAAGCTGCCGTTAAAAGAAGGGGAGTACGTGAACGTTTTCATTAAAGATAGCGGCAGCGGGATTCAACAGGAGTATATGGAGAAAATTTTTGATCCCTATTTTTCTACAAAAGAAAGAATCACGCATAAAGGCATGGGCTTGGGGCTTACCACCTGTTATTCGATTATAAAGAGGCATGAAGGACATATTGCGGTCGAATCTAAAAAGGGGGAAGGAACGACGGTAATTATTTATCTACCGGTCTTCCGTCAATAATTGGAACCCGGTTCGCTGTTTTTTTCGTTTCTGTCCAGGACCTGTTTTTTCAGCAAGGTTTTGATTTCCAGGAGTGTCGCCATAATGGAATCTTTGATAACCGGTATCTCCATTAGCTCCAGGAGTTCGGCATATTCATTGCCGCGGGGATCTCCCGGCCCGGCAGGGAACCTGGCGTTATACAATTCGCCCAATTTCCCGGGATCATTTTTGACAAACATGGCGCCTACATTGCCTACCAACCAGTTAATATTTAAGCCGTAATGTTCGTATAAATAAAACAAACACGTAATTTTGGGGAAGGTTCGGCCCTCTTCGATGGCCTCAATTTCGGATTCGGAGATATCAAGGTTTGCTGCCAATTGTTCGGGTGTTCTGTCGACAATCTCCCTGAAAACTTTAAAGCGAGCGCCGATTTCAAGCTTACGAATATCTAATTTTTTCATATTTTTATCTGCATAACTCATTTTCTTAATGATAATAAAAATATCTGTCCATGTCAAGTCCTTTTTGTAAAAAAAATTTATTCCGTCCGGGAATGAACAAGATTAAAACGATTAAGGGATGGGCATGATTAAAAACAAGAAAAAAGATTCATATCATGCCGTCATTCTTTTAGATATACATATAATCCGGCTGCAGCGTTTGATTCATCAAGCCCGGTAAACATTAATCCTGAATTTATCCTGTCATTCATTTAATCCATCAATCATGTTCTTTTATTTTTTCTCAGATTTGTTTATAATAGCAAATGGAAAAGAAGAATTATAAATATTCCGATATAACGGAGAAAATTATAGGTTGTGCCATGAATGTCCACAGTATATTAGGAAATGGTTTCCAGGAGGTAATTTATCAAAGGGCTTTAGCCATCGAATTTCAAATCAACAATATCTATTTTGAACGTGAAAAAAAGATGGATATTCACTACAAAGGAGAAAAAATCGGGACTCGCCGTGTGGATTTCTTTGTTGAAGATAAAATAATGCTAGAATTGAAAGCTGTATCACAACTGTTAGATGTCCATAAAGCTCAGGCAATCAACTATCTTGAAGCATATCAAATGGAAGTCGGACTACTTATAAATTTCGGGCAAACAAGTCTCATATTTAAACGAGTCTACAACAAAAACCTAATCATTGTTTGAACAAGATTAAAACGATTAAGGGATGGGCATGATAAAAAACAAGAAAAAAGATTCATATCATGCCGTCATTCTTTTAGATATACATATAATCCGGCTGCAGCGTTTGATTCATCAAGCCCGGTAAACATTAATCCTGAGTTTATCCTGTCAATCCTTTAATCTCTTAATCATGTTCATATTTTTTTTAGCCAACAGTAAATAGTAACCGGTAAGAAGGAATCTCGAACTCATCCTGTCAATCATTTAATCCCTTAATCATGTTCATACTTAAAGAATTAGAAAAAAAAAGTTGACAACTGAGGAAATTTATATTATATATAGACCGACCGTCGGTCTACGCTGAGGGTCAATCCGGGAGGTTTTAATGGCTCGCATCATCAAGGAACACGACGAACGGTTGACGGAGTTCTTAGATACCGCTCAGCAGCTCTTCTTTCAAAAGGGATACGAAAAGACCTCGGTAAACGATATTATCGAGCATATAGGCGTTGCCAAAGGCACCTTTTACCACTACTTCAAGTCCAAAGTGGATTTACTGGATAAATTGGTAGAACGATTTACGGAAAAGGCTTTTTTATTAGGGCGGGAATTGGTGCAACGGGAGGATATGGATGCCATCCATAAATTAAACGCCTTCTTTATCACGATCAGGGACTTTAAAATCGAAAACCTGGAACTGATGAAAGTGTTGATGAAGATTTTGTACCGGGATGAAAATTTGCTTTTGCGGCATAAGATGTTTAAATATACGATTTATTTATTGACCCCGGAGTTTGCCAAAATTATCAGGCAGGGCATGGAAGAGGGCTGTTTTAAGCCGCCGGATGATATGGAAACGGCGCGGTTGATCTTCGGCATGTCCTTAAATTTAAGTGAAGAAATTGTGGCCCTCCTGTTAGATTGGGAGGAAAAGCCGGATAACATAGAAGAGATCGAGAAAAAGATGCATGCTTATGAACGGGCTGTCGAACGGATTTTAGGAGCTCCGGAAGGTTCTTTCGCGGTAGTCGAACGTAAAATTATCGAGATGTTCAAGTTTAAGGAGAACAAGGAGCGGCCGGCAACCGCAGCCGATAGAGCACGCCATACGATTCCCGCAAAGTCACAAACTTTTCGCAAAAAAACAAGATTTTAGTACATAATAATACAATGAAAAAAGTAAAGAAAAGGTTATTTTTGTGTCCCGCATCGTTCAGGTTGTACATGTTGTTTGTGTTTCTACTTCTATTTTCATGTTCTTTTCTAACGGCAGATACCGATCTATTCGGCTATTTTGAAAACCGTTTTTACTTAGTCGAAGATCCGTCGATAGCCTGGGATAACCTCGAAGAAAAATTCTACCTTGGCGATTACAACCGTTTGCGCTTGAAATTAGAGGCCTCACCCTCGAAAAAAGTAACCGTTAATATGGCGTTAGACTTTTTTACTTTCCACGGCGTCCTGACATCTCCCTTAGGAACCTACGGCAGTGCGGAAGATACCGGCACCGGCAGCACGGTTAATATCGGTTTAGACCGGGCTTATGTGGACCTTTATTTCAAGAAGTTCGATCTTTCCATCGGGAAACAGCGGGTGGCCTTAGGGGTTTCTTACCTCTGGGCCCCCTTAGATGTCTTTAACCGCATCAACATCCTGGAACCGAAAGAGGAAAAACCGGGGGCCAATGCCGTCAAACTCTATGTTCCTTTGGGACCTTCTTCGAGCCTGACCGGCATATTCTCGCCGGAAGATAACTTTCAGGTATCGAAATCAGGATTCCGTGCCAAGAACCAGGCATTAGGCATAGATATGGCCCTGACCTTCATTCGCGCGGGCCTGGAAGAGACATCCATCTACGGCATCGATTTCAGGGGTGAAAACTTCATCGGTTGGTGGATCGAGAGCGGGTATTTTGTTTCCCCGGATTGTAAAGATGTTAAATTTGTGCTGGGTTTCGATTATACTTTCCCGGTCAAGAAAGGTTTGTATTGGTTGAATGAGTTTTATTACGATGAAAGCGGGGAGAAAAATCCCGCCGATTATGATTATCAACAACTCTATACCGGTCTGCGCTTTACTCTCGGACAGAAGTACTATTTTTCTATGTTGAGTTATAGTTTCTCCGATTTTGTCTCCGGTTCCGTGGCCTACATTGCCAATTGGGGAGACGGTAGTTATATCCTGAATCCTACTTTACGTTATGAGATCAGCCAGAATGTCCAGGTTTCATCGGGTTTCTATATCCCCTTAGGACAGATAGAGGGCGAGTTCAGAAAAGATAGGCCTAACATATTTTTCGTATGGTTAAAAATAAATTTTTAGGAGGTAAAAATGCCTTTAGTAAAAGTTGAAGATGTAAGCAAGATTTACAAAACCAACGGGATCCCATTCCCGGCGCTCAATGGGATTTCTTTCTCAGTTGAGAAAGGGGAATTTCTCTCCCTTGCCGGTCCATCAGGTTCGGGAAAAACCACCATGCTGAACCTCATCGGTTGTTTAGACAAGCCCACGGAAGGTTCTATTTTCCTTGACGATAAAGACATTAGCGCCGGGAAGAGTTCCGAGTTAGCGGATATAAGGCGTTACAATATCGGTTTCATTTTTCAGACTTTCAACCTGATTCCTATATTGACATCTTTCGAGAATGTAGAATTCCCGTTGATTTTAAAAGGTGATTTAAGCCGGGAAGAGCGGCGGACATTGGTAGAAGAAATCCTTGAGGATGTAGGCTTGAAAGATCTCATGCAGCGGAAACCTTCGCAACTGAGCGGCGGGCAGCAGCAGCGAGTCGCCGTCGCCCGGGCCTTAGTCAAGAAGCCGAAGTTGATACTGGCTGACGAACCGACAGCCAATTTAGATTCTAAGAATGGTGAAGAGGTGCTTGAATTGATGCGGCAGATGAATGAGAAAAGCGGCGCCACCTTTATCTTTTCCACTCATGACCGGATGGTGATGGATTTTGCCTGCAGGCTCATCAACCTTAAGGACGGAAAGATCGAATCCGATGAAAAGAGGGGGTGAAAAATGTCTACTCTAATTAAACTTGCGTTTCGAAATATTTTTCGATCCAAGCGGAGGACCCTTATCACCTTTTCCGCCGTTTCCATAGGGCTGGCCCTGCTCGTCATCACTATCAGCCTGATGAACGGTATCGACAAGCAGTCTATCAGCAACATTATCAACTGCCAGACATCTCATATTAAGATTTTCAAGAAAGGATATTTTGATAAGAAAGACGAACTCCCCATGGATATTACCATAAAGGAACCGGATCGTATCCGTTCCCTCTTAAAAGACATACCGGAAGTTGTGGAAACGGAGAGCCGCATCCTTTTCGGGGCCGGAATAATCAAAGGTATGGATGAACTCCCCTGCTTAGGTGTAGCCATCGACCCGGATTTAGACCCGGAATTATTTGTGATAAAGGAGTCGCTGATCGAAGGCGAATGGCTGGCAGCGGATGATGCAAATATGCTAGTGGGTGAAAGCCTGGCGGAAGATATCGGTTTATCCGTGGGCGATTTAGTGACGGTGCGTGTGATCACATCGACGGACAAGGATGATTTTAGCTGGAATGCTTTAGATTTCGAAATAAAAGGCATTTTCGATACCGATAACCCCACTGTAGACAGCGGCAGAATTTTAATACCCCTGAAACAGGCCGGGGAAGGCTTAAGCATGGAATCGGAAGTTACGGAAATTGTTGTTCGTTTAAATTCCGACGATGACGGGGTTGTTTTTGCGGCCCGGAAAAAAATAAGCGAGGCGCTAAAATCCCAGGATCAGGATTTAGAGGTGTATACCTGGAAGGACCTGGCCGGAACATTTCTGGCAATCAGCAAGATGAAAACCCGGAGCAGCAGCATGATAATCTTTATTATGCTGATAATTGCCTCCATGGGGATTGTCAATACCATGTTGATGGCTGTTATGGAACGAACCAGGGAGATCGGTATGCTGTCGGCCCTGGGTATGAAAAAAGGAGAAATCATGAGACTCTTTATCCTGGAAGGCGGATTTATAGGGGTCTTCGGTTCCCTGTTGGGCTGCATCCTGGGCGGGTTAGTTAGTTGGTATCTCGAGGTCTATGGTTGGTCCATGGCTGCTTTTGGAGAAACCATGCAAAAGGTGTCGGCTTCCGTGTACCCGGTCGAAGATGTGTTTTACGCCGACTTAACCCTGGATGTGCTGATAACGACTTTGATATTCGGCACCTTGATCTCTATCATAGCCAGTTTTTACCCGGCACGAAAGGCGGCCAGGTTGAATCCCACCGATGCCCTGAGGCATATATAGGAGGAGCAAGATGTTACAAAACATACTCAAACTTAGCTGGAGAAATATCTGGAGAAACAAAAGGAGAACCTTTTTTACCTTGCTGGCAATTGCCGTGGGTGTCATGTCGATCATTTTCGCTAAGAGTTATATTACCGGGATTCTCAACTATTCGGTGGATATCATGATAAAAAGTCAATCCGGGCATGTCCGGATTGCCCATTCGGAATATTTACGCTTAGAGCGCATTTTTCCTAAAGAGCATATGGTGCCCGGTATGAACCGGCTGCAGGACCGGATAGCCGG
>JAGLQA010000387.1 GCA_023137075.1 Candidatus Aminicenantota bacterium | reverse complement strand
AGTAAAAAAATTACTTAACATCCAAGCAAAGGCGAAAACCCAGGTTGTAATTGTAATAGTCGGGATGGAGCCCGTCGCGATAAGCACAGCGATTATATTTGTCACCATCGAGCCAACTACCGCCCCGGACCGCACGCTTGGATCCGCTTTCCGGTCCTTTCGGGTTTTTTTTAGGGTTTTTCTTGTAATAATGTTCAGTATACCAATCCGAACACCACTCCCATACATTGCCGATCATATCTACGCAACCATAAGGACTTACTCCTTCCGAGAATTTCCCAACAGAGCTTGTCCTTCTCAGACCAGAAAAACCTGAATTGCACTTGTTTTTATCAAATTCATTGCCCCAGGGGTAAATCAATCCTTTCGTTCCACGCGCCGCCTTCTCCCACTGGGCCTCATTGGGCAATTTGAAGCTTAAACCGGTTTTTTTATTTAACCATTCATAGTAGGTAGTTGCGCCCTCCCAGGACACATTGATAACCGGGTGTTTTCCACGTCCCCAACCTCTATCATCCGGTTTACTTTTCCCGGCTTCTTCACAATATTTATCGTATTGGTCAAAGGTTACCTCGTACTTTCCTATCCAGTACCCATCTAAGTATACTTTATGCTCAGGCTTCTCCGCACCGTACGCAATTTCACTTCCATCTTTCGTACCCATGGTAAATTCACCGGCAGGGATATAAATCATGGCGATTCCGTAATCGAACTCAGCTTCCCAATAGCCTTTTTTGCTTTCATCAATTTTTAAAGCTTTTTGTTTCACGCCCTGTAATGCAATAAACATCTCCTTGTCGGGTCCGAAAATTATCGCTATTAATGTTATAACAATACCAATCATAACGATCAACGAGAGACGTTTAAGGATTGTGTTGCGTTTAATAACAGGCTTATCCGTCTTTGGAGGAACCGGTTTCTCGGCAGGATGTATTGGTTTTTTTTTGGGGAGCAGTTCCTTTTCGGGAAGCTTCTCCTGGTCTTTGACAGGGGGCTTGCCCTTTTCGGTCGGCGGAATAGAAGGAGATATTTTATCTTCCGGCTTCGGTGTTAATGGTGTTTCGGGCAGTACCTTTTTCTCGCCAGGTTCTTTTTCAAGTGAGAACAATCTCCCGTCCGGGGAGCGCATGTATAATACTGGTGTGCCCCACTCTAAGGTATTGTTAACCGCTATACTGACCGCTTTACGTGCTTCGGCGGTGGAGGTGTCGATAGGTTGCCCTGCTCCATACGTAAGGGATTTATAAAAGGTCCTGGCAAACTCGATTGCTGCCCGGTCGGTAATTTCATATTGCATGGCTAAAACGGCTGGGATACCCCGCTGCACTAAAATAGACGCACTGCTGGAAAATATGTCACGACTGCCTCCACGCGCTCCTTCACAGGAATTCAATAACACAAAACGTAGCGAACCGTGATCAGCCAGCAAACGTCCCAGTTTGGTAGCGCTCATGAACTGTTTTTTACCCTCCTTATCCGCCAGGCAAATAAACCCTTCATCCCGCTCCGCATCAAAACCGCCGTGACCGATGAAATGAAAAATGTGCCAGGGACCGCTCCACATTGCTTCCTGCAAATCCCGCCAGGTTTGTCCGGGCATCCAGGTTAGTTCCAGCAGGCCCTTTTTCTGTAAATTTTCGACTGCTTTCTCTATTCGCTGTTTTTCCCGTTCAATATCGAGATGGAGCAAATCGGAAGGATCGGCAATCATTCCTAAGATGCGCAGCGGCAGCTTTACTTTGAGCGGCTGAATGGACTGAGGTAATTCTATATATCTCACAACCGGCGTTTTCTTGGAGAGGCAGAGATATTCGCCCTGCCGGTCATCATACATGAACTCCCAGGGAAGTGCGGCCAATTCCGGCGATTGAATACGAAGTTTTACCCGCAGCCCCTTATGCCCGGCTACCCTTTCCTGGCTCACGACAAACCGGCTGCGCACTTCGCCACACAATAGTGCTTCAAACAAATCCCTGCCAAAATCCTGAACCTTCTGTTCTTCCGGCAAATTCACGCGGCGGCGTTTTCCACCTGAGCGCAAGAGTGAAATCTGAAGAGACTGAAGACGATTTTCCAGGGCCAATTCGTCAAAAGGGAAGTGCATGATCTCTCTTGCTTCACCAGCAGGCGAGTTGATCACGGAAACCGGGTATTCCCGCCCAACACCAGCATCGATCCTCAATTCAAAATCGAGGTAATTCGCTTCCCTACGCTTATCGTTCATATCCCGTGCCTCATCCTCTGTTGTACAATTTCATACTATATCCCGTCATTTTCCTTCAAACACAAACCTCAACCAAGACTTCTCAAAAAAAACTCCTCATTACCAGAACCAATAATACAAAAAAACAATACAGATTTCAATAGGCACTCCGATTTCTTGAAGTCCCATTTATCCAGGGAGCCAATATTCCGAAATTTTGGTTTTATTTCTTACCCTCCCCATTTTTATTTTTTTACTTTGGGAAGTAAGGCACCGCCCCCTTATTTCATTAGATTATTTGCAAAGTAACTCTAATACGATTTTCAAATCATCAATCCAGTCTAAAATTAGAATTTGAGGGCGACCATAAGCATATGAGAAAAGGATTTTACTTGGGTGATTATGAACTAAAATAGTATAATAACGTGCAATATTTTTTGCCTTTTGTACGGTATAGTCATTTCGATGAGCATAGAAATTTCTGAATGTTGCTAAATGTTCAAACATTTTCGTGGAAATTGAAAATGCTGCCTGAATATCTGTTAAATTTGAACATCCTATTTCAATACAACTATTAATCAAAACCTTGGGATCATGCCAAGCGGGTTCATCTCGTCGCCCCCACTTTCCCCTATCCAATATGTATGGTTTACATTTTTTTAATGCTGCATAAATCGCATCATCAAAGGTTTGAACATTAGGATTACTTAAAGTTATTTGCAAACCATTTTTTCTAATTGGTGATAAAGTGCAGGAAAGAAAATATGCTCTTGAAAAATTTGCCCATAAATTTAAGCATTCAATTGTAACAAATGATATTGTTTTTTCTGATTCTGGTCTCGAAAGTCTACTTGCCTTATCAGCCATATTATGTAATTTGTATAAATATTTTAATGTTTTATTACGGATTTTATTTAGAAATTTTGAAGGTTTCATTAAATTAAATTTGGTTCTAAAGCTCTACAAAAAAACTTAAAACGTATCTTCCGTGCTGGAGCTCCATTTGTTTTACTTAAATTGGCTTGAACAAATTCCTTAAATTTCTGACTGGGCTTATCAGGATATTCCAGAGAATCAGCTAAGCTAGTCAAGTTGCTAATCACAACATTTCGATCATACATATAATCTTCTTTGGGTTTATATATAGATGTGATCTTTTCAACCGGCTTTTTGGAATGAATAATAGCAAGAATTAAAGTATAAATATTAAATGGCTTCATAAGAGGGCCTTTATGTATTTCTTCTAGATCAAATATAATATCCATCGCTTGATTAATCCTATAATCAATAGCTTTCTCATCAGGAAAACTTGAATCATATTTCTTATAAAGATTATCAAGTAGCGTGGAGACTGATGTAGTAAATCCATTTAGTAGCGTATGTATAATTTCAGAAAACAATTTTGCGTCTGCCATTCTAATTAGTCGTTTTTCAGGAAATACACCTATATTCAGGAGACTCTGGTCGTATCTTTTTGACAAATTATATATGTACCATTTAAAGTCTCCTTGATAGATCGAATGACGCTTTTCTTCAGGATTAAGAGGAACAGTGTAAGAATTGATTCTTCGAAATGTTTCGCGAATTTCTTTAGGTGTAGCTGAAACAAAAAGGTCTACGGATATAGAATAATCCAAAAAAGCATGCTGATACTTTTCATCTAATTCAGAATATAATTTCCCAGCGGCTTCTTCTATTTCACAAGCCTTTGAAAGGCGTAGTTTATTCTTGAAAAAATCAAAAATGGTTTGACTTCTTTGCTGGCCGTCTACTATTTCTTTATGAGTCTTTTTACTTCTTACATCGGTTACTTGGTACAAGGAAAGCTTTGGAATAGGATATTCTAACAAAATTGATTCAATAAAAAAAGATCTGGCGGCCGGTGGCCATACTTTATCACTTCTTTGGTAATCACGATTTACTATAATTTCTTTCCGAGTCATAGCTTGACAATAATCAGCAACCGTATAATTAGTAGGTGTAATCTTCATTATATTATCCTTTTTAAATATTTATTAGGTCAATTAAGATACTCCATTTTTTTTGCTTTTATCAATGCATATCTAATTAAATGTTTTTGCACATATGAAAATTGCGCATAACTTCTTTTTATATTGTTATATATCATATTGTATTTGAATATAAAAAAAATAAAATGTCAAGGAAAAATTCGGAAAAAAAAGGGGACTGGTAATTTGTTGACCCTGGGATTCTAAAATATCATACAAGAACCGCAGAGACGCAACATCTTGCGTCTCCAGATGAGGGATAATAAATTACCGAGATAATAAGATTACAAACCCACGGTCCTCTTTTGTAGAATTGCCGGATTTTTGCAGATTTTAGGGGCCTGTTTTCTGCATGACTTGCATATTTATGACCCCTGTTTTCTGCAAAATGTTTTTTTTTGGGGCCTGTTTTATGTTA
>JAGLQA010000386.1 GCA_023137075.1 Candidatus Aminicenantota bacterium | reverse complement strand
CTGTTTTATGTTATAATGAGGGATGTCTCTTATGCGAGGTGATTTCTTATGAATTTGAAACGATCAGCAGAGATAAATATTAAAAAGTGGTATGAACGGAAACACCGTAAACCCCTGGTTATCAGGGGGGCCAGGCAGGTGGGAAAATCAACCCTGGTTAGAAATTTTGCACAAAAAAATAACCTGGCTCTCTACGAGATAAATTTAGAACGAAATCCCGGTTTTGTGAAAACCTTTAAGAAACTTGATATGGCTGAAATTTTACGAGAGATAGAATACCTGTGCGGAAAAGGAAAAATAAATTTCAATAACAGTATCCTGTTTTTAGACGAGATTCAAGCAGCGCCTCCGGCTGTAAAGGCATTGAGATATTTTTACGAAGATTTTCCCGGTTTGGCTGTCGTGGCTGCCGGCTCTTTGCTCGAATTCACCCTTTCCGACCATTCTTATTCGATGCCTGTGGGCCGCATCGAGTACCTTTTTTTAGGTCCCATGACTTTTGAAGAATTCCTACAGGCAAAGGGCGAAACCGATCTGCTTGATTTAACCGGGGATTACGATTTTAAATATAATTTCCCGGACAGCGCACATCAAAAACTGCTAAAACTGCAAAGAGAATACTTATTAGTGGGTGGCATGCCGGAAGCTGTTCAGAGGTACGTTGAAACCGGAGACTTCGAAGAGGTTATCGATGTCCACTCTTCTATTATCGAAACCTATCGAGACGATTTTGCCAAATACGCACGGGGTTCCGATTTTCTTAGGCTGCAGAAAGTGTTTGACTATGTACCCTCTGCTGCCGGTGAAAAAATTAAATACCGGAATATCGATGAGAATGCACAGGCCAGGGATTTGCGCAAGGCTGTTGATTTACTGGCGAAAGCGAATGTTATCACCTGTGTTTATCATTCCAAATCTTCCGGGATTCCCTTAAAAGCGGGGAAGAATGAAAAGGTTTTTAAGATGTACTTTCTCGATGTCGGGTTAATGAATCGTGTTTGTGGTATTCAGCGCATTCCGCTTTCAACCTTAGAGAGTAGAGATTTTATCAATGAAGGGAAAATGGCGGAGCAGTTTATCGAACAACATCTGCTTTATTCAGGGAGGGCCACTGAAACCCCACAGCTATTTTATTGGCTGAGAGAAGGACGTTCTACCAATGCGGAAGTAGATTTTGTTCTCCAGTTGGGCAGTGAGATTGTGCCCGTGGAAGTTAAAGCAGGCAAAAGCGGTTCGCTTAAATCGCTGCACCGGTTTGCCTACGAAAAGAAATCGAACCGGGCGGTTCGTTTCGATTTGAATCCACCTTCCACGATGAAGGTTTCGCATAAACTGGGGAATGGAGACGACACTGCCGAAGTGAATTTTATACTATTGTCTCTGCCTGTTTATATGGTGGGGCAACTTTCCCGCCTTTTCCGTGGGATTACTCTTTAAAGGTTATCCCCAATTCGTCTAACTGCGCCCGGGAAACAGTGGAGGGTGAGCAGGCTCAGCTTTTGCAATTTCGTACAAGAACCGTAAAGACGCAAAGCCCTGCGTCTCTGGGAGAGGGGTAATAAATCACCTGTTCTCTGGATATTCCCTATAATAGAGGCAAATGGGGTATTTTTTTTATCTTGATGGGAAATTTAGGGAAACCTAAATCCACTGGCAAATTTTTAAGCCACCGTCCCCAGAGATCAAGCCTTAGTACTTTCCGTGTATAGTAATTCAGGGCAGAAATCAGCCCCATTATTCCACTCAACTGTATCGAAGCAAACATGAACCGTATTGAAGTTTTTAGCATCTTTTAATTCTTTGAAAATCCCTTTATCCAAAAAAGGATTCACGTCAAATATCTTTTCTTCATTGTTTTCAAAGGTAAGCAGCAATTTAAACCCTGATAACGGTTTTACATTTTTAAC
>JAGLQA010000385.1 GCA_023137075.1 Candidatus Aminicenantota bacterium | reverse complement strand
GCACGATCCCGTTTACTCATTCCTGGTTATGTAAGTATAGAATTAACATAGCCGACCAAAAATTAAATCTGGAGGGTATTTTTCTAAATGAAAAGAAATATTGCCGACGCTGTTTTTATGGGAATGATTTCCTGATTGTTCAATATGAGTCATTAATATCCCGGAAGATTTTGTGGTAAACATATTAGAAGAGGGACTGATTTTTTCAATCGTTTCGACTACTTCTTTTCTCGGAAAATTTTCTTCATTATCACCTATAGAAAACACAACAACTTCAGGATTGACGGCTTCGCAGAATAAAGAAGTAAAGGATTTCATCGCCCCGGAACCCGGTCTACCTCCATGGTGCGGGAAAACAACCAGCCAGGCATGTACATCATTGGCATCTTCTAATAAGTTATCCAGACCGATTTGATCCAAATCACCAGGAAGAATAGCAAATAACTTACGATTATAAGATATTCGGATCACAGCACTTATAGAATTCGAACTTAGTTTTCTCCCTTTACGGTCTTTACCGCCTGGACCTTTTGCCGCTATGTATTGATTGGGTGCCAGGACCTCAATTTCAACATGCCCCTGGTTTAACTTGCCATTAAGATGGGGAGTGAGGCTTGGTTCAAAGCATAAATTCCCTCTTTTATCTTGATCGTATAGTGAGTACACTAAATCATCCCACAATGCACTTTTCTTAATTGAATCCGAATTTAGATAGACCCTATCTATCTGAATTTCATTGGTGCCCAACAGCCCCATGGTTCCAGAGATATGATCTTTATCCGCGTGAGACAGAAGCAAAATTCCGATTCGACTAATGTTTTTTTTTATCAGGAAGTCCAACAAATCGGCTCCAGGCCCGGCATCGACCACAGTTACACCGTCAGTATCTATAAGTACGGAACAATTCCCATGACTTACATCAAGAATGTAAAAGCCTGGCATATTTCCCTCTCGGCTTATCAGCTATTTCAAACTTTTCGAAATATAAATCCTCATAATTCTTTGCGCCGATATTTACATAAGCAAATAATCTAAAAATGGGTTCCTTAGCGAGCAACTCTTCAGGGATTAATTTTAAAGGGATTCTTACAACTTCATCAGGATTCCAGGCAGGTATATAGGCAAAAGCAATCCCCACATCTTTATCGATCTCTTCAATTCGAATTAAAGTGCGCCACGCTCTTCTATCTTTAGAATAATTGTATGAGAATTCGTCGAGACACTTCTTTATTCCTTCAATGATTTTTTCCGAATTTGCTTTATCCGCAGGAATTAGAACCGGTATATCTCTGCGGTATAGTCGAAAAGCATCTATTTCCGCTTTAAAATATGTAGTAACCAATAATGCAGGGAATTTTTTTTTATAAAGATGAGAGACTGCTTCAGCTCCGTCAAAATCTGCATAGTTGCCGGGTTTTAAACGATGATCAAATATCGCGGCATCCGTCTCTTCCATTACCCTGGGAATAAAATCATTAATGGATTCAAGCCTGCCCTGGTAGGGCATCGGTTCTAAATTAGCATCTTCGACAACTTCAGCCATCGCCTCACAAGCAATTCGATTGTCATCAATTACGGCAACCTTTCTTATATTCTTAAAATTATCCGACAATTGCATCTGTTTTACACTCCTAAAATTGGAAGTTCAATTATTATTTCTGCTCCACCGAGCTCACCTTTTTCAATCGCATCAACACTTCCACCTAAATCAGTCACAGTATCTTTGACGACGGTTAACCCTAAACCGGTACCATTTTTTCTAGTAGTTTGTCCCGGCAGCCAGATGTCTTTTTTATTTATCTCAATTATTCCGACACCATTATCTATCACCCGCAATTCAAGCGAGTTAGAAAAAACCACCGTGCGTATTATTATTATCCTCTCTCCAGGTTCTCTTTCTTCAAAAGCCACCAAACTATTATTGAGCAAATTAGAGATTATTGATTCGACCGCCGCAACACTCCCTCTCAAGTATGGATTGCCTTGAGCAAATTCAGTAATGATTTTAGTATCACGATCTTTAAGAAATGGCTCATAAAGTTCGATTATCTCTTTTATCACTTGATGAATATTTACTCTACCGAGGCGACGTTTTTCGTGGTCAACCAGACTTAACGTAACATTTGCCAAAACTCTGAGAGAGTCGGCAGAATGACTAATTCGATTGACTGGTTTTTCTAATTTTTCCCGGTATTTATCGCCTAAAAGTTGTTTGGCTCTATTTTCTATAGTAGTAATCGACTGGGTAATTAACTTAAGGGGGTTGTTGGCTGATTCATGGGCAAATACTGCTGAAGTAATACCTACAGTACTTAACGTGCGATAAAGTTGGACTTCTTTACGCAGTTCATTAACCTCATTATCCCGGGCCTTGTCATATTTATGAAAAGCACTCTCTAAACCATATCGTATATCTTTTGGCGCATACGAGATCGCTTGCGCTATTGCCTCTTTTTCTTTAATGCTTTTTTGAGGAGCTTCGGCCCTGGCCTTCCTGCGTTTCTTTTCGGCTTCTTCGAGCCTGCATTTTGCCACCCAATTCAATGCATCAACTGCAAAATCTTTAAGTTCAATAAATGCATCGTTTACTATAAATCCCGACCGATCTGTTTTTTGTAAAAGAACTCCTGATTCATCTGAAACGACCATCCTACCCATGGAATTATTTGTTGACGGTCGAACTTCTGGGCTGCGAGCCCGCATAAGATTTATTTCCAGCCAGTCATTACCACTATCGCCGTATGGAGAAACCCGCAGACCATTATAATAAAGATGAACACCTCCAAACTCATTAAGCCATTTCCGAACTTCACCTATAGCTGAGGACCGGGTTGAGAAAGTCGCACTATCTAGAATAAACATCCATAGTTCAAATTTTGCGGTTGGGCATTTATAAGGTGTTTCTATTGCCCGACGCCTCAAATCCTTATGAGAGCCAACATATAATTCATTACCGAGCCAATCCTGGACAGAAGCTCTAGCCAAACCTTCTTTATCAACCTGGGCAATTAGATGAAATTCCGCATCGCCAAAATACTTCGCCGTCACCATTTTTTCTAAGTCCTCATACTCAGGGGCCTTAAGGATTGGCTTAAATCCCATCTGATTATCTTCAAATGGATCAGCCAACAAAATCATCTCTCTCGCTAATCTCTTTACATCGGTATGACTTAAAGCTGACCGCAAATTCTCCAGCATTATAACCGTACCCGAATTTTTCTCTGTCGGATATCTTTTCCTGATAATTTCCAGGTCAACATCATCAACCAAATCCGCATTTTCGAATCGATCCCAATCAATTTCTATTGTATTCTCTATGAATGGGGTTGAACGAGGGATTGAAGTTAAAGATGTACTTGTCCCCATTCTTAGCGCAGCAAGACGGCCAAGACCTTTATTGCCTGAAGGAATACGTCCTAATGTTGTTATTTCTTCTTTAATTTTGGGTGACCTTCCTAAAACAAGCCAACCATTTTTTATGTCATCAGCATCCATGCCTAAGCCGTCATCAGATATTAAAACTTTCCCCCCAGGATTACTGGTGTCAAAAAGTTCAATTGTACAAACCAAAGCGTCCGCATCATAAGAATTTTTGACTAATTCAATAAGGCCTTGACTTGGGCTTGGATTTAACTCTTCACCCAATCGGCGTATAATGTTAGTAGAAAACCTAAAATTTACTTTTTCGTTGTCTTCCACTGACCTCGAAGTTTCAAGTAAATCCTTTTTTTTGACCACCATCATTACTCCATTAATACCATTTCTTTAACTGAAGAAACAGTAAGATGCCTACACCTGATCCGCTCATTGAACCATTGGTTTGCCGATGCTCCTTTTAGAATTTCAATGAGCTTAATGCACTGCTTTATCGTCCCATTTTTTGGTTTTAGTACAATTAAATGATTTTCAACAGCAACAGGAGAAGAACCTGTAATTATGGATGCAACAGCGCGATATTTATCACCTGGATTAGATGTGCGACGCACGACAACAAAAGGTGGTTCGGTCACAGTACCTTTAAAACGACGGTTTGGCAATTTTGAGACTATAGACCAGGGAATTGCTGATGAAGTGTCTAAATATGGACACCAATTCCCTTTGTGAGGGCATCTGTAGGGAACCACAGGTCCGACACTCACTTCAAATAAATCAGAAATTTTGGGTTGTATTCTCGAAGATCGAGATTTTTCTGTATACCATTCAGTAAATTTTTTATTCGATTTACCTGTAACCATATGCAATACAAACACATCAACATCGGTCTTATCATCAAATCTTCCGATGATTTCAATATCCAAATGACTGGCCGATCCTGAAACTATACTTCTCCATTTTTTATATCTTGCCCCACTCCGTAAAACATCCGGTAATATTGCAACAATATGCTGCCCTTTGGGACCAGAAGATAATATTTTTTCAATGAAAAGTGCGGCAATTTGAATTTTTCCTGAAGCCCATTGACAACTCCCTGGTGCAATCATATAACCAAAAGGGGGATTAACAACAACACAATCAGCCTGAGCAGTGGGACGTTTAAGACTCAAAGTATCTTTAATCTTAATTCCACGGAATTCACTATTTTTGACAGATAAACCAACCGGTATTATTTCTTTGTGAAGAAAAGCCGCTAAAAGAAATAGACGAATACGGGCAATTCTTACAAACTGATAATGTAAATCATATCCATATAGTAGGTTTGACCAATCACAAAGGGTTTCTGTTAAACTCTTGCCAACGGGTAAATGTTTCGCACATGATAACAGTAAATTACCGGCTCCACATGCAGGATCAATGACTCTGGCACCTTTTTTTAACAATGGAGCAATAAAACCTGTTACTTTATCGGCAAGTACAGAGCCTGTGAAAAATATACCGGCTTTTTTCCTGGTATTTAAAGGCACAAAATGTTGAAGTGCTAAGTTTGTTTTTCCATTCGAGAAGTCCAACATATGAATATCATTTATTTCATTGGACTGAGATGAATCTACTTTAGAATATTTTAAAACAACACCTTCGATCTCATCGGCAAATTTAGAAATATAAGAAACAGTATGCAACGTGTCCACTTTTTTATTAATCGATTCATTTTCAAACATTTTATTGCTCTTAAAGTGTCAGATGGCAATCGAACCAATAATTATATCAGAAAAAAATTTTCAGTTATATACCTGGCAATAATATTCCTCAATAATTCTTTACATTTTAATCGATTCTTGTTACGAAAAAGTGAAAGGAATCGAATTTTAGCGTTGTTCAGGCACAAGGAACCGTAATATAATATTACCGGTTCAAGAAACGATACGAAATTATTAAAACATTTTTTTTAAGCACTTCCGAATTTTTCCGCCACCCTCTTTTTCAGGTTCTCATAGTCTTCCTTAAAGTCTACTTCTTCCCAGATTCGGTCTCCAATGTCAATGGCTTTAAACCTAATATCTGATCTCAATAACCCGGCGATGACTCTTTCAAAAAAGGAACCATAGTGCTCATCGATTAATTCTTCCATTTTTGCGTTAATTTCCGAAAAATCCTCAAACTTCGCAATCCCAATGAATTCTCCAACCGATTCCGTCATCTCTTTGCTGATTTCAGTTATTTCCCCATTCACTACTTTTACTTTCATTTCTTCGGTGCCGCACTCTTTAAATTCGACTGCCAGGTTATTGCCCGGAGATTCGATTAATAAATCCAATATTTCAGGTTCAAAATAGGTATCGCCGTGGCAATAAACAAAGGGTTCATCCAAAAAGTCTTTGGCGAACCAATAGGATCCCATTACATTGGTGCCTCGATAGAACGGATTATACAACAACTCGATTCCTTGCTTTTTAAAATCCTGGAAAAGCTCCTTTTTGTAACCGGTTACCATTGCGATTTTGGTAATCCCCACTCTTTTCAATTCATCTACCTGGTGTTGAATAATCGATTTCCCGTTAATCTCAAGAAATCCCTTCGGCTTTCCACCGGTTAATTCCTTGATCCGGTTTCCCATTCCCGCGGCGAGTATTATTGCTTTCATAATGATTCCTCCAGTATTTTTTTTACCTGGCTCAAGTCCTTAAATGAAGGATCCGCATCAAGGGATCCATCTAACCGTCGTACAATTTTTTCAATATTTTCTTTATTTATCCCGATATCCGACAATGTTATATAGATTCCTATCGTATCCATAAACTTTATGATTTGTTTATAGTCACAGTTTCCGATCTTTGGCTTTGCCATATTAAGCCAGGCCCGGTAAACACAGGCTAAACCGGCGGAATGGCCGGCGTCCGAAACCGTAGAGAGCGCATATTGTATTCTATGAGGGAGGCAGGTAGAGGCATTGGATAACGTAAACCCTTGTAACATGGCGGCATAACTTAACTCTTTCCTGGTTTGTAGGGTTGGTTTGCCGTTTTCTTTGAACTCCTTCATCGCGATTGGTAAATACTGTAATACTATCGATAATGATAATTGGGATATGGCGCGGGTTAACGGATTCGACCGTTTCGAAAAATAGGTTTCAACCGCATGGGTTAAAGCGTCAAAAGAGGTGTATTTTGTGAGTTCCAGGGGTAAACTGTCACATAATGCGGGATCTACGATTGCCAATGCGGGGAATAACTTTTCCGATCGAATACCTCTTTTAATATCGCCGGACTTGACTATAGCGGATTTTGTCAATTCCGCTCCGGTGCCTGCAGTTGTCGGAATTGTAATAATCGGGAGCGCTTCGGAATCCTCGTTAAAATCTTCAATATTACCTTCCCGGATAGCCAGAACCTTAGCTGAGTCCAGGATGCTTCCTCCGCCGATACCGAGCACACAATCGGTTAATCCTGTTTTTTTTCTCAGGAAACGGTTCAAGCCTGTCGCTGTCGGTTCCGAATCCAGGTCATAGGTGACGAAGCTTTCGACTGAGTCAGCGAGTAAATCTTTAATTTTCCCGGTTGTTTCCCGGGGAATAGCTTTATCACAAAGAATAAAGATATTTTTGTAAGTCTTTTTTACCTCTTTCAAATTATCGATACTACCTGGTCCGAAAAAAACTTTGGTCGGGCAGTATATTTGATCGATTCGGTTGATTTGATTCATTATAAATTCCTTTTACTGATTTCACTGGCAATTAAACTATCTTCTCTTTTCTTATGAAAGTCTCGAAGGCCGTTATAGGCTATTTTAAATAATTCATAGGCTTTCGCATATATTTCCTTATTTGATTCATCGGGTTTATAAACTTTCTCGATTTCAATAAATTCCTTTGGATCAAAATCCTTATCCAGCGCTTTTCTTGCTAATATATATGCGCCGACGGAAGTTGCTTCCGTCTCTTTTACTTTGAATACGTCTTTTCCGGTAACATCGGCTTTTATCTGGTTGACCAGGTCGATTTTGCTTAATCCGCCGGACGCATATATTTTCGATACGGGGATATCATTTTCTTCGATTATCTCCAGAAGATGTCTTAATACAAAAGCAGCCGATTCTAAAACAGCCCTGGCCATATCCTGTTTCGTATGAAATCTCTCGATTCCAAGGAAAGCCCCCCTGATTTTGGAATCCCATAACGGCGCCCTTTCACCTAATAAATACGGGAGGAACAGCAGGCCGGTTTTGGCAGACAGGTGAGTTTTAAGCGTCTCTAATTCATGATATTCATCCTCTGCGTAGAACGTATGCAATAACCATTCGATAAGGCCTCCTCCCAGGTTGTTTGAGCCCCCTATTATATTCTTATCATTAAACTTTTGAGAGAAGATCCGGGTTTCGTTATCTTTCAAATTCTTATCTGTCAGTATTCGCATCGATGTTACGGTTCCCGACATATCGCAGGCTTCACCATCTTCATTGGTGCAAACGCCAAATAGAGCACAAATTGCGTCATATGTTGTCAGAACTAAGGGCACTTTCTTTTTCAGATCGATCTCCGACACAAAATGGTCGGATAACTTTAAGACAGTTCCCACCGGTTTTATACCAGGCAGCAGGTCTTTTTCTATTCCGATTTCCTTTAGGAGCTCGTCCGGGTATTTATTGTTAATGGTGAAGTATTTTGTCGCGTTTAATTCGTCTATCACAAATTTTTTTGTCATCTTAAATATGAAAAAGTCATTCGGAGATAAGAATTTGTTTGTTTTTTCAAATACTTCCGGTAGATTGTTTTTAATCCAGAGGATTTTCGGAATCATGAGAGTGGGATCCGGCCTATATGGTAAACCCTGAAAGCTTTTTAATTTTCCAATATACTCTGCCTCGTTTTTAGCTCTTTTGTCTGCCACCATTAAAGCCCGTGTTAAACGTGCACCGTTTTTATCAACCGGAACTAAACAACCGGAAGATGCCGTTACCGTAATAAAATCTATATCCGGCTGTTGATTTAATACTTCCTTAATACAGATTAAACCTTCATACCACCATTCATTTGGATTTTGTTCAACCAGATCCTTGTTCAAATAGGTGTTTACTTTTCTGTGGGATGCGGAAATTGTCTTACCTTTTGAATCGAAAATAATTGCCCGGATTCCTTTAAATCCCAAATTCAGAATAAGTCCGTTCATCTTGTTTCATCTCCTGCTTGTATCTTAGTTTTAATAAGTTTATAATATGCATCATATAATTCCCTGTTAATGTTGTAAAGATCATACTTTGAATGTTCTTTCAGTCTATTTAGATAGATATTTTTCAAAGAGGTTGAGATATTTATCTTGTTCGCGCCAAGTTGAAATATCTTTGCGAGAATTTTGTCGTCTATGCCACTGCCGCCGTGAATAACGATTGCTTTATTTATCCTATCCGCAACATTTTTTATAAGCTGCAAATTGATATCCGTGCCAACCTGTAAGCCATGGCCGGTCCCAACGGAGATGGTAATTAAATCGCAATCGACTTCGTTCACAAACTTCACAGCCTCTTCGGGAGTTGAATAAGAATTGATACCGAGTGGAGTAATCTCCGATTCGAGAAGGACACCGTTTTTCTCACAAATTTTTTTCGCGATGCGGCTCAGTTTTATATTCTCTTCCAGGGATTTTGAAGAACAATCATATAGAACCGATACCCAACCATTCTCATTCGTGCATCTTGAAATGAGTTCTATATCCTCACAATGATCCAATGAAAACCAGGTTTCGTTTTTTTGTTTTTGGAAAATTGTATTGATCAGGCCGGCACCATAAAATTTCACGAGTTTTGTCGATAATTGGATGATGAA
>JAGLQA010000384.1 GCA_023137075.1 Candidatus Aminicenantota bacterium | reverse complement strand
AAATGGAACATTTTTTCAACATCTTTGACCGGTATTCGGCAATTCTCCCGGAATATAATTAAAATCTTCGGTAATAAACCGGAAGCACGCTTTTCCATCAGGCTTGATCAGGCAAGAAGTTCCTGTACCTGCGGATGATTCGGTCTAATTGATCGACCTGGTTATCGATGGGGCCGCCATCCTTTGCCCTGGTTAAATACCGGACTTTCTGCCGTAGTAAGTTCTTTGTCTTTTCTAACCGGTTGATCTCCGCCCTAAGACTTGAATTGATGTGACCGATGCTTTCACATAAGGCGATATCATAGATTAACGAAAAATCGATCAGGGCAATTTCCTCTTCAAAACCGGAAAGTTCGGTGGATACCTGCTTATCTCTTGATTTCCGGGTGGTAAATAGTTTATCGAAGAAAGATTTCGAATGGGGATCTTCGATGTGTTTTAATTTCTGTTCAATCTCGTTTCGCCAATTAGTTCTCATTTCGATTACTTCGCGATGCAGGTCGAGGATTTTGCTTCGGTTAACCGGGTTTGCTAAATGTGCCAATAACTCCCTGGCCAGGTAGAAGTTGGATTCTAATTTGCTCAACCGGTCTATCTTTCGCACTGCCAGCAAATAGTCTATTTTTTTATCGATCACGTTCAACTCTTTGGCCTGGTCGGCTCCCGAAATAATATGGGCGGTATTTACGGCAATGCCGGCCAATTTTGTGAGCCGGGTCATACCCCCTTTTTGATTCAAAAGCCGGGGCAGCAGTTTTCTGTTTTTTTTCTTAAACAGCGTTTCCCCCTTTTCGCTTAATTTCCAGGTGATTTTACCGGAATTCCCGGCAGTTTTCACCTCTTCGATGAGTCGAAAAGATTTTTGCACCGCTTTTTTCATTCCGTAGATTTCTTTGAGAATTTCATCGGCATAATTTAAGCTGAAATCCCGCAGTTCGTTTACAAAAACATCCACGTTTAGAGACTCTTCAAAAGAGAGCTTCATTATCGGTGATTGTTTGACCAGGTTTTCATTCAACATCACATCCCTGCCTGCTGCGATATGGGATGAAGAAAATAGATTTCTTTTAAAAAGTTTGCGGTTTATATAAACCAGGAAACCGACGAAAAGGGCTGTTAATATGAACAGGAAATAAAAGATATTATCCATTTGACCGTCAATGTATCATGGTTACCCCCGCCTTGTCAACCGCAATTTCCTCCCAAAATACACCTTATCCGGCACAGGATTAACCGGTAAACCTGGAATAATTAAAAGCTTGACAACAAATCATTTCTCAAGTAAAATATTGTTTAAAATTAAACGATATATGAGGCGGTTATGAATAAGAATAAACAGCAGAACAAGATGAGCCTGAAAGTGATAACCAGGGTATCTTTTTACTATGAAGCATTGCTGAAATTGGATCTCCCGGGTGACTCGTATATATCATCAAAAAAATTGGAAGAAATAACCGGAGTATCCTGCAACCAGGTCAGGCAGGATTTTTTCTATCTCGGTATATCGATTGGAAAGCAAAAAAAAGGGTACCACGTTGAAAAGCTTTTCCACGCCCTGCGGAAAGTTTTGTCCATAGACAAGGGGGCCTCCGTGATTGTAGTCGGAGCCGGCAGGTTGGGACGCGCTCTTTCGGAATACAAGTTGTTCAAAGTCAGGAATATACAGGTTGATGCTCTTTTTGATATTAAAGAAGATCTGGTCGGCACTGTCGTCGATATCAAAGGACGGAAAACACCCATCTATCATGTAGATAAACTCGGGGAATACCTGAGTGAAAATCCCAATGTAAAGATCGCCTTATTAACCGTTCCCGAGAGCTGCGCCCAGGAAATACTGGATGAACTTGTCGAATTGGGAATTAAGGGAGTGGTAAACTATTCCCCCAGGATATTGAAGCTCCCGGAAAAAACCAAAGCCGTTCAATTGGTGAATGACAGCATCGGCGCATCCTTATATAAAGTAGTCTATCAAACCTACCACCGCAAATAGTTACTCGATATTTCAAGAGGAAAAGATATTTTACTCATCCTGGTTTGAAAATTAGGGGGTATGTATGTTTGTATTTTATATAATCATTTTTTGTATATTGGTTCTTTTCAGCGCTTTTTTTTCTTCCGCCGAAACCTCGCTGTTGTCCTTGAATAAAATAAAACTGAACCTGAAGGCAAACAAGAAGAATAAAAAAGCCATCCTCCTGACAAAAACACTGGGAAATCCCGACGAATTTTTTTCAACCATCCTTATCGGGAACAATCTTGCGAATATTGCCGCTGCTTCGATTTCGACCATCCTGTTTACAAAAATAATCATTGCCAATGAGAACCTGGTTTTAATTATCTCCACCCTGGTTACCACGATTATTATTTTAATATTTGCCGAAATTATCCCGAAGTCCTATGCCTTCAGGTACAATCAGAGACTGTCCTATTCTTACGCTTACCCGATTAAATTTTTTGCCTATCTCTTTTACCCCTTTGTGAAAGTCCTATCCGTTCTCTCCGCGCTTATTTTTAGAAAAAAGAGCGCCGACGCAGATAAAAAAGAACTTACACCCGAGGAGATCAAGCATTTTTTATCTACGGAGATAAAACTATTCCGTTATAATCCCGAAACACTTCGAATGTTAAATGAAATCATCGATACGGTAGTCGGTAAGGATATAAAAAGCCTGATGACTCCCCGGCTGAATATCATTGCGCTTGATGAAGGAGCGAATATCGATGAATTGAAGAAAATTATCCTGGAAATGCGCGTTTCCAAGATACCTATATACAAAAATAATCTCGATAATATCACCGGTATCATTTACAGCAAAAATCTTGTCCCGGCTTTACTTTCGCAAGGTTTGGAAGATATAAACTTTAAGGAAATAGCCGGCAAGCCGATTTTTATATCGGAATATTCCTCCTTAAATTACGTGGTGAAACAATTTAAGAAGCGCGAACTGGATTTTGCCGTTATTCTCGATGAGTACGGCACAACCATCGGAATTTTAACGCTTAATGATATTTTCCGGGAAATTTTGGGCGGGATTAGAATCGATGAAAGCCCGATAAGACGTATAGATAAAAAGAATTATATTGTTAAAGGGAGTTCCCCGATAGATGAAGTTAATTCTCAGCTCGGCATCGATCTGCCTGAGAAAAAGGATTACACCACCATGTCCGGTATGTTTATTTACCATTTCGGCAAAATTCCCGCGGCAAAAAGTAAATTGCTCATGAAAAATTGTCAATTAATTGTCGAGAAAATGGGGAAGCGCAAGATTGAGGAAATCCGCTTAATACCGGGCGAGCTGCCCGATGAAGAATAAATATCTTCTTATTTCCCCGGTTGTTCCCCTTTTTCCTCTGCTTTTTCCTTTTGCTTGATTAAGAAGTACGCCATGATATGTTTGCCGGGTTTCGTCACTCGAATACGGAAATATTCATAGCCTCGCAGCATCTCCTTTTTAACCCTGTACCTGAATCGTCTGGATTTTGTTTTATAAGTCTTAATCACAGCCATTTCTTCAAAAAGCAGATCCCCCTTCCGGTTCGCAACCTGGAAATAAGGAATCTCGTCTTTTGAAATTAAGGTGACTGAGTAAACACCCCTTTTGTAATCTTTATTCGCATGAACAAAGTCCCTCGGGAAATAAACCCGTCCTAATTTAAGCGATGGCGCAGGCGTGGGCTGGGGTT
>JAGLQA010000383.1 GCA_023137075.1 Candidatus Aminicenantota bacterium | reverse complement strand
GGAAGGCAAAGCTAAAAAGCAGTAAAAAAACGATTAATATTGTTCTCTCTTTCATTTTACTATCCTTTTTTTAATTTTCAATTATAGTTTATTAAAGTTTCAAATGTCAAGTGAAAATCTTAAAAAACCTGGAAATTCTAATTTTGATCCGAAAAATTGCCGGTAAAACTTACATCGAATTGGAATATTGCTGTTGGTCGTGCTATAATGATTAATAATCGTTTTTCAAGGCACTGTTCGAAAAACGGGCCCACCTAACGGTGAGGAAAAAATATGTTAAACCAGTTAAGCATTACCGCCATGTAATGGCATAAATCATGATGAGAAAAAAACGGATCGGTATCACGGCTGCTTTTATTTTTGTGTTAATAGCCTCTTTTACCGGCTGCAACAACCTGGATTTTGTCAGTATCGGCACCGGTGCCGTTACCGGAATTTATTACCCCACCGGCGGCGCAATCTGCCGCATGATCAACAAAAAAATGGCGATTTACCATATCAAGGCCACCGTGGAAGCAACCGCCGGGTCGGTCTACAATGTAAATGCTGTTTTGAGCGGCGATCTTGAATTCGGCGTGGTACAGTCGGACCGCCAATACCAGGCCTGGCACGGTTTATCCGAGTGGGAAGATAAAGGCCCCCGGAAAGACCTGAGAGCCGTTTTTTCAATCCATCCCGAATCGGTTACCTTGATCGCGTCCCTGGAGTGCGGGGCAACTCATATCACCCACCTGAAGGGGCTGCGCGTGAATATCGGCAATCCCGGGTCCGGCCCACTGGGGAATGCCCGCGATGCCCTGTCCGCTTTCGGTCTTAGCGAAAATGATATTTTCGCGGAATACGTGAAAGCGGTGGAAGCGCCGGGACTGCTTCAGGATGAACGCATCGATGCTTTTTTTTACACCGTCGGTCATCCCAACGGTAATATCAAAGAGGCCACTTCGGGGAGGGTGAAGGTTCGTTTTGTACCGCTTCACGGCCCCCCGGTAGATGCCCTGGTTGAAAAATACCCCTATTATACAAAAGCGGTGATACCCCAAAAATTCTATCCGAACGCGAAAAACACGGCGGATGTACAATCTTTCGGTGTCTGCGGCACGCTGGTCACATCCGTAAAAGTTAAGGAACGAATCGTTTATGCTATTACAAAAGAGATTTTTGAAAATTTCGAAGAATTTAAAAGTTTACATCCCGCTTATGCCGGGTTGACAAAAAAAGGCATGCTTTCCGGCCTGTCCGCGCCCCTCCACAAAGGAGCCTTAAGATATTACCGGGAATCCAATCTCTACCCCCCTATGCGTGAGGGCCCACAGCAGGCAAGATGATATGACAAACGCAATATACATTGCCGGAATCGATCTTGGCGGAACCAAGATCCATACGGCGGTCGCGGACACGGAGCGAAATATATTGGCAGCAATAAAATCAGCCACAGGTTCCGGAAGAGAACCGGTTATACGGAATATTTTCGACTCATTGGAGCAAGCGGCCCGGAAATCCGGCATCTCGATTCACAAAATTTTCAGGATTTGCATCTGTGTACCCGGGCCGGTCGATTATGACCGGAGTGTGGTGCGAATATGCCCTAATATACCCGGGTGGCGAAACATCCCGATAGTAGATATCCTGAAGAACAGGTACCCCTGGGCGGAGGTCTTCGTAGAGAATGACGCCCGGGCGGCCGGACTCGCCGAAGCGCGGATCGGTGCGGGCAAAGGTTATAATCATGTATTCTATACAACGGTGAGCACCGGCATAGGCGGCGCGATCATCATTAACGGAGAGATCTATCACGGGGCGGACGGAGCGGCAGGGGAGATCGGGCACATGCGCTTTGCCGACGGCGCCGGTTTTGAGAATATTGCTTCCGGTCCGGCGATTCAGCGGATTTTTAATATCGATCCGGAGGAGTTGAAAGAAAAATTCAGACAGG
>JAGLQA010000382.1 GCA_023137075.1 Candidatus Aminicenantota bacterium | reverse complement strand
AAAATCGGAGTTCTCGGACAACCTGGCAAGACTTGACCCCGTAGGATTCCGTAGGATTCAGGTTTTTATCCGGGAGACGATCTTTTTTAGTTCCACCGGGTCTTGCAGGGCAATGTGTACATCCACCTGCTTTTTCTCAAAAAAGGGATAGTGAGATATTTTCACATTACCCGGGAGATGCAAATCATTTATTGCTCTCTTCCATTCTAACTCTTTCTTAGAGTAAACCGGGAAACGGTGCTTAAAAATTTCATCCAGGATTTTTTTTTGAGGCTTTTCAGCCTTAAAATATTCCCCTATTTTCAGTTTTTTAAACATATCTGCGGCGGAAATCTTATCCCGGAACAGGATTTCTTCCGTCATTTCCAATATTTTAAGCTGCTGGCTGGTAGAGAAATAAACCGCGGCAAAAAGATCGAGCAAACACTTTCTGTCTTCTTTTTCAAAATCACAAAGCATTAACGCTGATTTTAACGTGACCCTTTCCTTGATTAAAATTTCTTTGAATTCACTGCCGGAAACATATTCCAATTTATCGAGCAATTCCCGGTTTAAATTGATATCTAAGTCTGTTTTGGCGTATATCTCAGGTTTTCCGGCCAGGTTCCCAATCTTTTTTACAAAGATCAGTTTTTCATAGAGGTTGAGACCAAAGAATTTGTTTTTTAGATTGAAATTTAGAAACAATGCCTCTTTGATGGTGAAATCCCCCTGTAAAACATCGATTTCACCGGCTTCTTTTTGCGCTTTAAAATAGTGATAAAAATCGATGCCGGAAATGATTTCATTTTTTTTATTTATCACGATCAGTGGGAAATCGAATAATTGTTTTTTTAACTCTTCGCCCAGCTCAGGTCGTGGGGGATAAGAGAGCAAAAACGCCTCATTAATTTTTAACTCATCCAATCTTTTCTTCTTAACGACCATTTATCTTTTTGAAGGAAATCTCTTCATTGTCGGCTATTGTTGCATTTTTCAAATAAACGAAGGGACCGATACGGCAATTACTGCCGATTCTGGTGCCGGAAGCCAGGTAGGTCGACGGATAGACCACCGTGTCTCTGCCGATCTCCACGTCACATTCGATGGTAACGCTTTCAGGTTGAAAAATCGTAACCCCCTCTTCTTCGGCCAATCGTTTTAGATTTTCCCGGTTGAACTTTTCCTGGGCCTGCTGCAATTCCCATTTATTATTAATTCCGATAGAGATCGCGTAATCATCCGCCTTCACCGCGTGTATCCTGTAATTTCTCTTTTTTAGAATTTTGATGATATCCGTTAAATAGTACTCTCCTTTTTCGTTTTTATTATCGATTTCGTAAAGCAGGGGAAAGGTCACGTTGTTATCAAAAATATAAATGGATGAATTTACCTCCCTGATTTTCAACTGCTCCGGGGTGGCCTCAATCTCCTCGACCACATCCGACACATTTCCTTTTTCGTCACGAATGACTCTGCCATAGGGCGGAGGCACATGCGGAAAAACAGCCGATATAAAAGTGCAAGCGGCATTCTTTTCCCTATGCTCCCGGATCAATTTTTGCAACTCGTAGGAATTAACATAGGGATTGTCACCAACGCTAACAACGAGATGACCGGAGAAATCTTCTATTTGTTTTTTTGCGCTCAGCAGGGCATGGCCCGTCCCCAATTGTTCGGCCTGGATCGCGTAGCGAACGTTTCGTTTGACAACAGCTTTAATCTCAGCGCTGTTGTCACCCACAACAATCGTTATATTTTCTTCGCCCAGGCCGACTGTTGTCAGGCTGTCTATAAGATAATTGATGATTTCCTTGCCCAGGATCCTATGCACAACTTTTGTGAACCCGGATTTCATCCGTTTTGATTTGCCTGCGGCCAGGACGACCGCTTTTATTTCTTGTCCCATGTTATATCCTATTTCTATTGCCCCCCTATTGTCAACCCCACTTCTACTGTTGCAGCTCTTCTAACTCCGATAGGGTCATCAATACATCCCGCTTGTTCTGGCTGTCCGCGGCAGTTACCACGCCAAGTAACTGCAATTGATCGATTAAACGGCCGGCCCGGGCATAGCCGATGCTCAGCTTGCGCTGCAGGAAAGAGGCCGACGCCTGCCCCGAATTGACGGCTACCTCCGCGGCTTCAAAAAACATGGCATCCAGGTCTTTTTCTGACAATTCCGCCCCTTCTTCTTTGGCGATCGGTTTCAGTACCTGGCTGTTGAACGAGGGCTTTGCCATCTTGGAGAGATAATTCACTACTCGCAAAGTCTCCTCTTCGGACACATAGGCGCTGTGCAGCCGGATGAGAGCGGCGGTTTTCGGCGGCAAAAACAGCATGTCGCCGTTACCCAATAATTTTTCCGCGCCCATGACATCGATGATGGTTCGGGAATCGTGCTTCGAGGGAACAGCCAGGGCAATCCGGGAAGGAAAGTTGTTTTTAATCGTACCGGTAATTACGTCGATAGAAGGCCGCTGCGTGGCCAGGATAAGGTGAATACCCACGGCCCTGGCCTTCTGGGCGATCTTCGCCACATCATGTTCAATATCTTTGGAGCATTCCATCATCAGGTCGGCAAACTCATCGATCACAATCACAATGTAGGGAATCTTCTCCGTATCATCTAATTTTTCAAGCGCCTCATCTTCCGTCTGCTTCAGTAATTCGAGTTTCCGGTTATACTGATCCACATTTCTGACCTGGAGCAGGGCCAGTTTTTTGTACCGCATCTCCATTTCGAAAACAGACCAATCCAGGGCGTTTTTGGCTAGCTTCGTATTCACCACAACCGGGGTCAACAGGTGAGGCAGTTTGTTGTATATCGCTAATTCAACCCGCTTGGGATCGATCAAAATTAACTTAACCTCCTCGGGAGACGCCCGGTATAAAATACTCAGAATCAAGGAGTGGATAGTCACGCTCTTACCGCTGCCCGTGGCCCCGGCAATAATCAGGTGCGGCATATCCCGCAAATCGGCGACAAATATTTCCCCGCTTTTTGTTTTTCCCACCGCGAAAGTGAGAGGCGAGGTCGATTCTTTATACTCGGGAGATTCCAGTATCTCCCGCAAATGGATGAGCTCCCGTTTTTTATTAGGTATTTCGATGCCGATCGCTTTTTTGCCTAAAATCCGCTCGATCCTGACATACTGAGCCCTGGCAACCAGGGCCAGGTCTTCGGCCATGTTGGTCACATCCCTGACCTTCACACCCGTATCCGGCACGAACTCATAGGTCGTAATCACCGGCCCGGGGGTATACTCCACGATTTCACCCCGGATGCGAAATTCATTTAATCGTTGGCTTAATTCTTCTTTTTTATCTTCCAGTTCTTTGAAATCCACCTGGCTCAGTTCCGTGGTAGCGTCAAGATAGGTCAGTGGAGGCGGTTTGTACGCAGCAGACCCCGCGGCACTCTCTTCAAATTCGGAAAATAGGAAGGATTCTTCCGGTATCTTGCCCGGTTCTTTAACCGTCTTTTTTTTCTCCTTAAACGGGGCATGCCGATCCATATTGCTCTTTTTTACCTCTTTCGCGTCCCCGTTTTTCTCTGTTTCGCCGAGCTTCTTATATTTATTTTGAATCTTCTTTATTCTTTTATATTTTTTGTACTTTTCAACCTGCACTCCCACAAATTGTTTAACTATCTTATATGTTTTTAGTGACAGGTCAAAGGAGAACTTTACTATTTTTCGAAGTGAAAGTTTCGCGATAAGGGTCAAGGAAATGATGATTAAAAGCAGGAAAAGTAAGAAGGAAAACACCTGTTTTAACTGGGATTGGAAAAATTCATTGAGAAAATAACCGATGATACCGCCGCTTTTGATCTGTTCCCCCGCTTTAAGGGCCTCAGGGTTTATATTTGCAATAAAGGCGGATGAAGAGATGAGCAGTAAGAAATAGCCGCAGCTTTTGGTAATCATATTTTTGATTCGTTTATTTAGCAGGAAGTAGCTGGTAATAATTAAGAGATAGATCAGGATAATATAAGAGGCAAACCCGAAAAGGTTAAACAAAAGCGCCGAGATTTCGGAACCGGCCCGCCCCCCGTAATTGGCAACGCTCTTCTGTGATGCGGAATGAAAAAAGCTCAAATCCGCGGGATTATAACTGAACACACTAAAAATAAGAAAGATGGAGATAAACAGGAACACGATACCGAAAATTTCGTTTTTCAGCGTCAGGGAACCGGGATTATCTATTTTCGTTTGTCTTTTAACTTTTTTCATCGCTTAGAGTATAAATATAACCATATTTTTTGTCAACCCCGCAGCGCGGCCCTGCCATTTAAAATTCAAAAGTGGACTATTTAATTTTGAATATTTTATATTGTTTAATTAGAAAATTTATAGAAAAACTATATCATGGCGACGGCGTCCACCGGGCAGCCGATTTCACAAAAACGGCAGCCAATACATTTTTCAGGATCAGGTAAAATGGGATAAGGATGAGGGTCCTTTCCCGGCTGCCGCCGCATTATTAGACAACTGACCGGGCATTCCTGCACACAGGCGCCGCAGGAAACACAGCCCTTTTTGTCAAACACCGGTTTCTTCTTTTTATCCAGGGCAGGTCGCCGTTTCCCGGGTTCTCTTTTTGCTTCGGCTTGAGCCGGTGAAGTTTTTTCCCCTGCCGCGAGGGCAGTCAAACCCAGTTTTTGCAGGGTTTCACCGGTAGGTTTACCGTCCCCGGGGTTCCAGCCGATTTCCTGCCAGTAGTCTTTCATCATCTTCTCAAGATCGAAGCGCCTGCCCCGGTTCGGCCCTTCGGTTTGCGGCGGCTGGCCGGTGGAGCGGGGATTGGCTTTCAAAGAGATGGGATCGATGCCATGTTTGATGTTAAAGAGTTGTTTCAGGGTCTGAATTCTCCTGCCCACCTCCATATACTCTTCCGGACTGCGTTTCCAACCGGTGGCCGCGTTCATCCATTCGAATAGGGGCACACGGTGGACCCCGATTAGGGCGCCGAAAAGACAGAGGCCGGCACCGTTATAGAACTGACTGTAACAGCTATTGGCAACCGCGGTCACAGCTTTTTCCTTATTTGCAACATACTTGCTTTTTACCGTTGTCAGCGGCCCCGGGTGGGGCAGGTTCCTGACTTTCTTCCACAGGGCATATAGTTCATAATATTGTTGAGCGCCGATGCTGTGCCTGCCGGGTGTGGGGTCTACACTGGCATGCAGCCCATAGCCGGGATCGTTGCGGGGATCATGCATGGCCAGCTCCTGTTTCCCGGCAGTCACGGCATATTCGCTGCTGCCCCGGCCAATCTTTTCTGCCGCCGCTGCCGCGCCATCGGCCAGGATGTCGCCAATGCCCTCGCGTTTGACCATCATCTCAACCAGGGCGATAATACCTGCCGTATTGCCCCAGGTCAGGTCGATTCCCCCGGTATCCTCGCGGGTAATGATACCTTTCTCAAAGCACTCCATGGCAAAGGCAGCCGTACTGCCCGCTGAGATGGTGTCCATGCCGCCCCGGTTTAACAAATCGTTGATATAAAAAATGCTGTCCAAATCACTGTTCAACAATAAGCCGCCAAAGGCCACGACGGTTTCATACTCAGGTTTGTGGGTTTCTTTGCCATCTATATCAAAACTGCATATACCGCCGCAACCTAAGGGACAAGCATAACAGTGGTATTTTTTCATCTCCCGGTCAGTAAATCTATCCGGGTTTGTATTTTTTGAAACCCGATGCGGGTAATCGTTACCGGTGCCTGCCCAATTCTTTATGGGTGCGTCTCCCAACTCCACCGAGAACTGATTCATGCTTACGGTGCCCCATTTTCTATACATAGAGGCGGGAAGTAAACCGGTCAGTGGCGGCAGTGCGCATAGCTTTGACATTAATTTCCCGATTAAGCCGAGGTACCTGCCTTTAGGCAGGGGGATACTCCAGGTTTTCTTTTTACAGAACTTGCTCAAACGTTTCATCTCCGCCCGGTCTGCCGGGTCGATAGGCCGGGAACCGGCCAGCACAACGGCTTTCAACTTCTTGGAACCCATTACCGCGCCAAGTCCTGAGCGGGCGGCTATACGGCCGCGGTCGTTACAAATCCCGGAGATCAAGGACAACCGCTCCCCGGCCGTGCCGATGCAGGCCACCGCGGGTTTTTTCCCGGTTTTAGATTTCGCAATCAGGGTCTCTTCCGTGGTGAGGGCATCTAAGCCCCAGAGTTTTCCGGCCGGGAGAATTTTGCCTCCCCGGTTATCCACGTAGAGATAAACCGGTTTTTCACTGCGACCCGATACCAGGATGGCGTCAAAACCGCACTGTTTAATGGCCGGAGAAAAATTGCCGCCGCAGTTAGCATCGCCCCAGGTGCCGGTCAGGGGGGATTTTGCCGCCGCCATCCACCGGCCGGTAAAGAGGCTGCCGGTTCCGGTGAGCAGCCCGGAGGCAAAGGCCAGTATATTATCCGGCCCTAAGGGGTCGGCGCCTTCGGGAATTCGTTCATAGAGCAGTCTCACGGCCAGGCCGGTACCCGACAGGTAGTCGTAGTAAATCGTGTCGGAAATTTGTTCCGTTTCGCAGCGGCCTTTAGAGAGATCGACCCAGAGGATTTTACCGGTATAACCCTTCATCGCGGTTTCCTCCCCGTATAAAAAAAGAAAACAATTTTCGCTTTATTGAATTTCATCCTTCATTTTAAAAGAAATTCATTTATATTGCAACTTCCGGGAGGTATTTTTCAGCAATTCTAATTTTGATTTCTAAGATGTTTATTCTTTCAGGAAAATTTAAAAACCATACCCGCAGGCGTGTCGGGTTTCCCCTGAGCCCCTGCTGCGTGGGGGAGCGTTTAGGGAAATATGGAAAATTGGATTCCGACTAC
>JAGLQA010000381.1 GCA_023137075.1 Candidatus Aminicenantota bacterium | reverse complement strand
CTAAATACTCCGTTAATTAAAGGGAGGGGTGTGTTAAGAATTGTTAAGAAAAGAAATTTAGTGGGGAAAATGACGGGAAAATCGAAAAATAGGGTGGCAAGTTTATGAAATTTTGAAGGGGAAATATAAAGTTTGGAATTCAAGATGAAGCCGTTCTCAAAAATTCATTTAGAATATAATTCACCTGTCCCAATATATTCTTTAATAAGCTTACCTTCGACGGTCAGGCTCCCTTAGTTTATTTTGTCCATTCTTCGGCGTATAATTCGGCCTGCTTCAGAACCGTCTCCGTGGCGATTTTTTGCTTGTCCGGCGGGTAACCGTATTCTCGCAGCAGGCGCTTCACAATCACCCGCATCCTGGATTTCACACTCTCCTTGACCGTCCAGTCTATAGTGACATTCTTGCGCACCCGGTCCACTAACACGATGGCTAATTCCCTGAGCTTCTCGTTGCCTAACACTTCCACGGCGCTGCGGTTGGCGGCCAGGGCATCGTAAAAGGCCATTTCATCATCGGATAACCCGGAGATTTCTCCCCGTTTATCCAATTCCGTTATATTCCTGGCAACACCGATCAATTCATCGAGAATTTCCGCACCGGAGATTATTTTATTCCGGTATCTCCTGAGGGCGTTTTCCAGCATTTCCAACAGGGTTTTGCTTTGCACCAGGTTTTTTTTTGCGCGGCTCCTGATTTCATCGTTCAGTAACTTCTTTAATAATTCTAATGCCAGGCTGCGGTGTTTCATCCCCTTTATCTCTTCCATAAATTCATCCGACAATATGGAAATATCGGGCTTCTTAATACCGGCGGCGTCGAATACATCGATGACCTTATCCGATACCACAGCCTTATCGATTACTTGGCGGATGGCGGTTTCGATATCGGCGGCGCTTTTTCTCCCGGCAGAGGTCTCAAATTTTACTAACCGCGACCGCACCGCCTGGAAAAAGGCCACTTTTTCCCGTATGGCTTCCGCTTTTTCGTGGGGGATGGACAGGGCAAAGGCTTTTGACAGGTGGGCCACTTCCTTTGAAAATCGCTCTTTGCCATCCTCAAGATTTAATATATGTTCCTCAGCTTCGAGGATGACCGCTAATTTTCGCGAGGTGTCAACTTTGAAAAATCGTGGGTAATCGAAACCGGTAAAAAGCTGCTCGATGATTTCTAATTTTTCCAGCATCAGGCTGACCGCCTGGTCCTGGGTTTCGGTGGGATCGCCCTGCCCCCCGCTTTCGGCATAGAAAGCCAGGGCCCGTTTCAGATCCGAGGCGATACCGAGGTAATCGACGATCAGGCCACCCGGTTTATCTAAGTAGACGCGGTTGACCCGGGCGATGGTCTGCATCAGGTTATGGCCTTTCATGGGTTTATCGATGTACATGGTATGCAGGCAGGGCACGTCGAAACCGGTGAGCCACATGTCCACCACGATGACCATTTTCAAGGGGTTATCCGGATCTTTTAAGCGGTCGGCCAGGATCCTGCGCTGCGCCTTGGTGGTATGGTGCCGGGCCAGCTTCGGGCCGTCGTCCGAGGAGGCGGTCATCACAACTTTCAACTGCCCTTCCCCCAGGTTGCGGCTGTGAAATTCCGGGCGCAATTTCACCATATTTTCGTACAGGGCGGCAGCTACCCTGCGGCTCATGGTAACGATCATGGCCTTTCCCTTAAACGCCTCCTGCCGGGCGTCGAAATGGTTGATAATATCTTTTGCCACGTTCGCCAGCCGGGTTTTGCTGCCCACGATGGCTTCCAATTTTGTCCATTTGGCCTTAGCTTTCTCGGTGACGGTCAGGTCTTCCTGTTCTAAGTTGCGGTCCAATTCTTCGACCAGTTTTTTTCCTTCTTCTTCTAAGTTGACCTTTGCTAAACGGCTTTCGTAATAGATCCTGACCGTGGCCCCGTCATCCACTGCCCGGGCGATGTCGTACACATCGATATAGTCGCCGAATACGGCCGGGGTATTTTTGTCCGTGTGCTCCACCGGTGTGCCCGTAAAGCCGATAAAGGTGGCGTTTGGCAAGGCGTCGCGCATGTACTTGGCGAAACCGTAGGCAGTGCGAACCTCTCCCGATTCTTTATCGATGATGGTCTTCGCCTTAAAACCGTATTGGCTGCGGTGGGCTTCGTCTGCGATAACCACGATGTTTTCTCTTGGGGAAAGCAGGGGGTAGATTTCTTCGCCATCTTCCGGTGAGAATTTCTGTACCGTGGTAAACACGATGCCGCCGGAAGCCACCTTGAGCAGGTCTTTTAAATGTTCCCGGCTCCCGGCCTGGACCGGGGCCTGTCTCAGTAATTGGGACGAGTCGGCAAAAGTGTCGAACAACTGGTCGTCTAAGTCGTTGCGATCCGTTATCACTACGATGGTAGGGTTGTTCAGTTGCAAGACCAATTTCCCCGCGTAAAAAACCATGGTCAGGGATTTGCCGCTGCCCTGGGTATGCCAGACCACGCCGCCTTTGCGAGTGCCCGAACGGGCCGCTTTTAAGGTTGACTCCACCGCTTTGTTCACCGAATAAAACTGGTGATAAGCGGCAATCTTTTTTTCGGTCTGCACGGTGGTAATACCCGTGGCCGGGTCCTCTTTTTTGGTCTTCTCGAACACGGTAAAATGGCGAGCCAGGTCCAGCAAAGTGGTTTTGTTCAGCAGGCCGGTAATCAGGGTTTCCAATTGGCTCACTAAGTGGGAGGCTTCGGTTTTGCCATCCGCCGTTTTCCAGGCGTGGAAGCGTTGATAACCGGCGGAAAGGGAACCGGCCTTAGCCTCCATGCCGTCGGAGATAACCAGCAATGCGTTGAAAGTAAACAGAGATGGAATCATCGCCTTATAGGTTTGCAATTGGTCATAGGCTTTTTCGATATAGGCGCTCTCGTCCGCCGGGTTTTTTAATTCCATCACAATAAGGGGAAGTCCGTTCACGAAGAGGAGCAAATCGGGCCGTTTATTCACGTTATTTTCCACCACCGTAAACTGGTTAACTACCAGGAATTCGTTGTTTGCCGGGTCGTTAAAATCCACCAACCAGACTTTATCGCCCCGGGTCAGGCCCTCTTTCTGGAACTCCACGTCGATACCGTTAGTCAGGAAGCGGTGAAATGTTTCGTTATTATGAACCAGGTCCGGTGAAGCGATACTGTGAATCTCGCGCAGGGCCTGTTCTTTTGCCTCGTCCGGGATGCCCGGGTTCAGGCGGTTTACTGCTGCCCACAAACGTTTGTCCAGCAGCACCTCGGAGAAGCGTTCCCGTTCGGGATGTTCTCCCTCCGGCCCCATCTCCGGGCCATACACGTATTCATAGCCCAGGTTTTCCAGGAGTTTGATCGCCTCCCTTTCCACTTCCGCCTCATTGAATATTTCGTGTTTCATTTTCTTTCCTTGTTTTTTTTATTCCGTCACCCTGATTTTGCCGCTCATCAGCTTCGGCAACACCCCATCCCTTATCTTCGTCAGAAATATTCTTTCATTAATGTTATTTTCCATTTTATACCAAATTGGATTAATTATATTACTGAATTTAGTAATAATGGTTTTTTCAGGTAATGGAAAGATTGGCATTTTTAATCCATCTGGTGAAAGCATGTTTACCGTCGTTCCATTAGTATATCCAACGATTTGATTTCTAATTAAGTTTGACATAAGTAAATAATAGATATATTCGTTTGATAAGTAAGCGTTTTTCAATACATTTATCTTAAATAAATGATGAGTGAATATCGAAACATTTTTAAAATAAGATGGAATTCTAGCTGGAAAACCTATTAATTTGTACCTTTCACCCTGTTCGGTATTTGTTACAATAATGTCGCCTGCCGAGCAAATGTGTCTTTCTTTAAATTCACCGGTGTAATGTTTAATGCCAGTGTGCTGATAACCCCCACCTTCATATATTGATTTTAAATTATGCATTGGTGTTCCTGAATCAGCTAATCCGTCACCTTTATAGCTTAAACCTTTAATAGCAGAAATGGCTTCTCTCAACTTCGTTATCCTCCATCCCTGGGGAATCTCACCCAATTCTGAGGATTGCATCTTTCCCCCGCTGCTCTTGTAGGGCTTGCCCGCTTCATCAGGGAAGTTGAAATCCACGAACCAGCGTTTAAAAAGAGCCTGAGCCATTTTTTCTAAGGTCTCGTTCTGGCACCGCAACAGATCGATCTTGTCGTCTAAAATAGATAAAACAGCAGCTATACGACGTTGTTCATATTGAGTGGGTATTTTCCATATCGTTTCTTTAATATAATTCCAATCTGCTCTTGGCATTTTTGTTCCAACACAAGCATTACTCGTTCTCGAAATAAAAATTGGATTTGCACAAAAATAAAACAAAAAAACTTGGTCACATTTCCCTTTAGAACGCAATACCCATATATCAGTGGAGCATACACCTTTAAAATTTATTTTGAGAACTTTTCTAAAATATGGCCTCAATTTTCCAAACAATATATCTCCTTTCTCAAAATAAAATTTATTGCTTATCACTTCACTTGATTTCCCAACGGAATTTAAAGATAATGACTGCTCATTGATATGTTCCAGTCCAATATATGGTAAATCAAACCCGGAATTAGGTTTATATGTGTTTTTTAAAATTTCGACAAAATCTGAAAATTTATATTCTTGCCACTCGCTCATAACTCGAACCCTATCTTGGAAAGCTGCTTCTTGATCTCCGCATCGAGGCGTTGGGCCTCGGCCATCTGCTCATTTAACTCAGAGGTCAGGGCGACCATCTTCTCTTCAAAGGGAATCCCATCGTCTTCTTCTTCGGGGATGCCCACGTATCGACCGGGGGTCAATACAAAATTATGCTTCTCTACCTCCCGGCGCAGCGCCGATTTGCAGAATCCCCGCACATCTTCGTAATCGCCCTCCTTCTTTTTCCACTGGTGGTAGGTTTCGGCGACCTTCTCGATATTTTCAAAGGCGAACATCCGGGTGCGGCGGTCTTTCATGTAGCCTAATTCCGAGGCGTCGATAAAAAGAATCTCGCCTTTGCGGGAACGGTCTTTATTGCCGTTGCGGTAGCGGCTGACAAACCATAAACAGGCCGGAATCCCAGTATTGTAAAACAACTGGGTCGGCAGCATGACAATACAATCCACCAAATCTTCTTCCACCAACCTCTTGCGAATTCCGCCTTCGCCCCCGGTATTGGAAGAGAGGGAACCATTGGACAAAACAAAACCGGCTATCCCGGTAGGAGCTAAATGATAGATAAAGTGCTGCACCCAGGCGAAGTTGGCATTACCTACCGGCGGTTTGCCGTACTTCCAGCGGGCATCGTCCCGCAGTAATTCGCCCGACCAATCGCTGTCGTTAAAAGGCGGGTTGGCCAGGATAAAGTCCGCTTTCAGGTCGGGATGGACATCTTTTAAGAAAGAGCCTTCGTTGTTCCAGCGGATATTGCCCGCGTCGATCCCCCGGATAGCCAGGTTCATCTTGCACAACCGCCAGGTGGTCTGGTTGCTCTCCTGGCCGTAGATGGAAATATCGTCCAACCTGCCCTGGTGGTTCTCCACGAATTTTTCACTCTGCACGAACATGCCCCCGGAACCGCAGCAGGGATCGAACACCCGGCCGTTAAAAGGCTGCAGTATTTCCACTAACAGTTTGACGATGCTCTCCGGCGTATAGAATTGGCCGCCCTTCCTGCCCTCGGCCAGGGCAAACTGGCCCAAAAAATACTCGTACACCTGGCCCAACAGGTCCCGGCTCCTTGATTTGGCGTCGCCTAAAGCAATGGTGCTGATCAAATCGATCAAGCCTCCTAAGCTCTGTTTATCTAAATTGGGCCGGGCAAAGACTTTCGGTAAAACGCCCTTCAGGGTTGGGTTATCCTGTTCGATAGCCACCATAGCATCATCGACATTTTTGCCGATCTCCGGCAATTTGGCTGTCTTCTGCAAGTGGGACCAGCGGGCTTTTTTCGGCACGAAAAACACGTTTTCCGCCCGGTATTCGTCCTGGTCTTCCGGGTCTGCGCCCTGGTATTCCCCAGTACCGTCAATCAGTTTGGTAAAAAGTTCTTCAAAAGCATCGGAAATATATTTCAGGAAGATCAATCCCATGACCACGTGTTTATATTCAGCCGCATCCATATTTTTACGCAGTTTATCCGCCGACTGCCACAGGGTTTTTTCCAGGCTCTGAAATTTAGTATGATTTTTTTTCTCCATCCGCCAGTATACAAATAAATCCACTTATTTTCAAGTATTAAATCACAACCATAAGGGGATTACCGGGATTGAACTATTTGAGTTTTT
>JAGLQA010000380.1 GCA_023137075.1 Candidatus Aminicenantota bacterium | reverse complement strand
GGAACCGATTCTAAGGGATAGGTGGCCGTATCACCGGATGCGACCAGGTTTACATTTATGTTTCCGGTCATGCCGCCGGCCGTCCAGGTCATGGGGATGTAACTGCCCACGCCGTAACTTTCACCGGTATGGCCGGAGGTAATATTAATCCCCATGATGGAAAAAATTCCCGTTTTGCCCAAAATAGATCCCTGTAACACGCCGGCTCTATAATAGCCTGCAGGTATCCACTGGGGAATGTCATAATTATGGGGAGAGTTGTCATAAGGTACCGTTGCCACGTGGTATTTCGTTTTAGTCTCTTCGTTTCTGATTTTGATATCGACGTCACCGCTGATTCCCTCACTGGTCCAATGAAAGGGAATGGCGCCGCCGGTTGCATATATGTCATCGGTTTTGGGAGAGGTGACGGTAATTTCTCCCCAATTGGGATTTCGAATCCGGGTATACATAATATTGCCGTCCTCTGTTTCATCATGCGTACACCATACGATATGGATATAGCCGTCATCCGCGGCGTCACAGGATGAATGTTGATCGTCGTCACCATTGGAGATGACGATTTCGTCTCCCCAAACGCCCATAGTGGTGCCGGTATTGTAAAATATCCGGGAGCCGACCTGGTAAACTGAATGGAGATTGTTATTAGAGTCGACATCGATATCCACAAAACCCTTGACAACACCGCCGTTACTTATCAATCGTTCCTCCGTCCAGGAACCGTTTATCAGGCCCTTATAACGGACATTGGCCCCTTTGAAACAAATAATATGAATATTATAATTCGAATCCACCACGATGTCGGGGCGGTAGTATAAACTGCCGGTAGGCCAGACGTTAACCGGGTTTGTAAAGCTCCCGTTACCGGTCTTATGGGCAAACTTAACGGTCATTTTGCTGTGATTTCCCTCGTGCCATACGCCGTAGGTCTTCGTGCCCCGGCAGGCGATGCCCGGATGCATGGCCAGGTCCCAACCGTCGGTTCCGTAATTATAGGGAGTGTTTTTCGAAATATAGGGGGCAGTGCCGACCCAACCGGCGCCTACCGGTTTCCAGGTGTTCCGGGTTCTCCAATATTGCGATATTCCCCCGGACTGCGCGCTGCACCAGTTCACATTCACCGTGCCGTCCCCCAGTATGCCCACCTTCATCCAGTTGGAATTATAAGGGCTGTCAAATATTTTCGCCTTATTCCGCCAGGCGCCGTTTGAATAAGTCCCGTGGAACACATCCCGGTCGGGATCGTCTTCTCCCCATACTAAGTGAACCACGCCGTCGGGGGCCAATTCCAGATGGGGATTTTTTGCTATTTTTCCCGGGTTTGGAAATGCGGCCGTAGGAGTGCTCCAGCTGCCGTTCGAATAAAGGGTATAATAAATATCCCGGGGATTGACTTTATCTGCCTGACAGCCTTCCATCCACACTACCATAACTTTCCCGTTATCAAAACCGACCACCCAGGGATGAACGGAAGCCGTATGCCCTGAGTTGGAAAGATTTATAATCTGGCTGTTTCCGGTTATGGTCATTATGATAAGGATAACCAGTATATTTAATATCATTTTTTTTAACATCTTTTTTCACCTCCGAAATTATAATATAGATTTAACATTGTAACATAAATCAGTGTTCATCAAAAGTTTATGGTAAACTTGCCCGATATCCCATAGGCCTTTTCTTTTTTTACTACCGCCACATAGGTGCCCGGTAAAATGCCTGCCGGGATAGTATAAATATAAGGAGAATTATCATAGGGAGTTGAAGCGGTAATTAAATAACGGCGACTTTTGTCCGTGCGAATAATACCGATCTTGACATTACCGGTTATCCCCTCTGCCGTCCAGCCTACCGAGAGACTGTCCCCGGTCGAGTAGGATTCTCCTCTAAGGGGCGCATGCACGGTTATTCTACCGACATTAAAAGCGGCCGACCGGGCCGTTAAAGTCCCCTGTTTGATCTTCACGAAATATGAACCGGGAATCACGTTGGGGGGGATGATATAATTATAGGGAGAACCGTTGTAAGGGACGGAGCGAGCGATTAGATAACGATTGGTGCTGTCGCTGCCGATTAGCCCGATTTTTATCGTACCGGTTATACCGGATGATGTCCAGCCTACCGGTAAAGGCCTGCCGATGCCGTAGGTTCGCCCGGCATAGGGAGAAGTAATGGATATGGCAGGTCCGGCGCCTCCTTCCCATCCGGCAACCCGGGCCATCATCCACCAGAAGGCTCTGCCTTTCAGGACACAATTTAAGCGCCGCGAATGGGCACAGGAACCGCAGGCCGAAGCTAATTGAGCCAGTTCGCTGCCGGGATTGGCCGCGATCCACTCATCGGCCCAGTTGCCACCGTAATAATAGCAGTCGTCGTCCGCTCCCCGGCCTAAGAAGCCATTCCCATCGGGGTCATAACTTTCGATATCGGCGAAATCAAAGAGGATTTTGTTATTGGCAATACAATAGGCGCGAATCTGCTCATTGCGCAGGTGCAAATTACCGGCAGTGCCGCTGCCGTCTAAGTGGCCGGTCATGTATATAAATGTCACACCCGGATAGGCTTGTTCCAACTGGTTCATGGCATTAAGGTAGGTGTTTATACCGGCCACAGTGTTGTCGCTGACCCCGCCGCACCATGACCAAATCACCACGTTTCGGTCATTGTCCGGCAGATTCAGCATGGTTATGGCAGCATCTCGCCAACCCAGGTCGCCGTTATGCCCTAAGTCGGCGGCTCCCCCGGCATTTCCCCAGTAATCATTCAGGAAAACCCCGGGTACCAATCCCCACCCTGAATAGGTATAATAATAGAGGGACCCCGGGTTTCCCCTGAAGGTTTCAATGCCGGTGGCCAACTGGCTGCCGTGCGATGTATGCCCGTAACCGATCCGCAAATTGGCTTTGGCTTGCTGAATCCAATAATCCGGGATTTGCGAAATATCGGTGCAGGTATGGTCGATAATGACGGCTTCCTGCGCGTTCGTATAATATACCGCGATATTCAGGATCAGAAAGAGTAAAAATATTTTCTTCAACATCCGGAGCCCCTAATAAAAAAACGGGTCTGCCGCTCTTTGTACTTGTTCACAATACCTCCCCCGGAAAAGAATTCCGGCTTTCGATCAACGCAAAAGCTTGCCACCTAAGTGACTCGAGTTTAATACCGGCCGCATTATCTACCATTTTTTGCTCCAGGTATTATAGCAAGATTCATACCAAAAACTTCTGTTTAGAATAAAAACCGGGGGAGAGGTAAAAGAGACCGCTATTTTTTATGGAAATTTCGGGTTCTTCTCACCGCGAAGGGCACTTTTCCGGCCAAAAATTGTCACAAAAAGTGCCAAAAAGTGTCAATTTAAGGACCGCAAGAGTTCGATAATATCCTTATGTTCCGTCCAATCCACGGGAGTTTTGCCGTTGTTGTCCTTCGCGTTTACATCCGCGCCTTTCGCAATCAAGGGTTCGATCAAATCTTTTCTCCCTCTCCTGGCTGCCCAGTGCAGTGGAGTCTCCCCATCATTGTTTTTAACATTCACATCCGCACCCTGTGCCACCAATAACTCGACTGAGCGGGTCCTCCTGTTGTAGACCGATGTGTGGAGCGGTGTCCAGCCATCGGGATTGGCTGCATTTATATCCGCCCCATGGGAGAGCAAATATTCACAAACCTCTATATGTTCCGCCCGGGCTGCCCAGTAAAGGGGGGTTCTTCCTAAATTATCACGGGCATTCACCTGGTCCGGGTATTTTTCAAGAAAGGTTTTTACATTTCCCAACTGCCCATCACTGGCCACGCGGTGCAGGGGGGCGATTCGTTTCAGCATATCCCGGACATCTTCTTCTTTGGTTGATACCTTCGCCCCATTCAGGATCAACATTGTTGCCATGCTGCTGTATTCTTTACTTACCGCGTAACGCAGCGGAGTCTCACCAATCTTGTCTTTTGCGTTTACATCCGCGCCTTTTTCGATCAGGAATTCGGCCGTTCTTCGGTGTCCTTTATCCACCGCCCAATGCAGGGGGGTCATGCCGTAGCTATCCTTTTCGTTGATTAGGGCGGGGTCCTCTTTCAGGAGAGTTTCTAATTTTTTCAGATTGCCTGTTTCCGCTGCCTGGTGCATGCCGTCCACACATGCGCTAATCGCGAAAAGAGCTAACGTTACACATATAATAAAAAACCGGTTAATATATCCTGAGCCCGGTTTGAAACAGAAACCGCTTCTATTTCTCATGTTGTACCTCCCGGTCTATTCTACCAGATTTTAACTTTATTCGCCACACTCAAGGTAAAAACAAATGTGCAACAAATGTGCACGGTGCATGACATTATGACTTTTGATCTTTTGGAAAAGAGGAAAAGCTGTGCTACAATTAAATTTGTATTTTCTGTTTAATCAATAGCCCCCTAAGAGGGTGTCCGAGCCGCGAACCCGGAGGCAAAAAATGAGAAAAGTTTTAATTATCGAAGATGATCGCACGATTGTTGAAGCGTTGGCAGATACGTTCCGGTTTCATGATTTTGAAGTAGCGACAGCCG
>JAGLQA010000038.1 GCA_023137075.1 Candidatus Aminicenantota bacterium | reverse complement strand
TGCCCTTTTTGCACCCGGATCAAAACCCGGATATGGTGAGACAAATAATGGGGTGACCTTAACTTACCGGCAATTCCGGGAGGAAACCGACCGGTTAGCCCTATTCATAAAGAACAAAGGTGTTATCTGCGGCAGCCTGGTCGGTGTAGTGTTAGACCGTTCTATAGAGATGGTCGGCGGTATATTTGCCGTTTTAAAAGCCGGTGGCGCTTACCTGCCGCTGCTGCCCGAATACCCGGAAGAGAGAAAACAGTATATTTTAAAAGACAGCGGAGCAAAAATAGTAATAACCACTCGCGATGTTTATAAGAAACCGGGGATTCCGGGAGTCGAGACAGTATATATAGATGAAGAAATCGGTAGCGTAGGGGCACGGCGTGCCGTGCCCGAACCCACCCCCTCCGCCGGTGGGCTGGCCTACGTCATCTACACCTCCGGTTCTACCGGGAAACCTAAGGGAGTGGTGGTCGAGCACCGGTCGGTTGTCAATATCCTTACCGATTTACAAAAAAAATACCCTTTGAATGAGTCCGACACATATTTTTTAAAGACCTCCTATGTTTTCGATGTGTCGGTGGCCGAATTATTCGGCTGGTTTTTTGCCGGTGGACGGTTGGCTGTCCTAAAGAAAGGTGGTGAAAAAGATCCCGGGGAAATAATCACTGCCATCGAGAGAACTGCCGTAACTCATATCAATTTTGTCCCCTCTATGTTTAATGCCTTTGTGGATGAATTAAAGGAAGAGAATATTCACAAACTATCTACCCTGAAATATATCTTTTTAGCCGGAGAAGCGCTGCTGCCGGAATTGGTCGATAAGTTCAGACGTTTTAATACCGGGATTGTCCTGGAAGATATATATGGGCCGACGGAAGGCACGATATACAGCAGTTATTTCTCTTTAACAAGATGGCAAGACGGCACAAGTATTCCCATTGGCAAGCCTGTGCAGAATGTCGAACTCTACATCCTGGACAAAGATAATAATATGCAACCCATCGGAGTTCCCGGGGAATTATGTATTGCCGGTAAAAACCTGGCCCGAGGGTATCTAAATCAGCCGGAATTAACAGCGGAAAAATTTGTCTCCGGCGGGGTGGGTTCGGACTTTTTATATAAAACCGGGGATTTGGCCCGCTGGCTGCCTGATGGAGATGTAGAATATCTTGGCCGGCTGGATTACCAGGTCAAGATCAGGGGCTATCGCATCGAACTGGGCGAAATCGAGAGTCAATTATTGAAACACGAAGATGTAAAAGAGGCTGTGGTCATCGCCAGGGATGATAAAGCAGGAGATAACTATCTCTGCGCCTACATCGTTGCGAAAAACCCGGATCATGTAGGGGCGAATTTCAGGCAATATCTTGCCCGCACCCTGCCCACTTATATGATTCCTGCTCATTTTGTTGAAATCGAGGAACTCCCCTTAACTCCCACCGGAAAAATAGACCGCAAAACCCTTCCCGAACCGGAGATAAAGACAGGTAGTGGATATGCGGCCCCTACGAATGAGACGGAAAAAAGGTTGGTGGCAATATGGGCCGATGTCCTGCGCATCGATATGTCCGTTAGCGGAGTAGATGATAATTTTTTCGAGTCCGGTGGTCACTCTTTAAAAGTGACAAGATTATTAGGACGGGTACATAAGGAATTTAATACGGAAGTGCCGTTTTCGCAGATATTTAAAACACCCACGGTAAGGGGATTGGCAAGCTATATAAATCAAACTGAAAAGAGTAAATATTCGGGTTTGAAGGCGGCAAAAGTAAAGGAATATTATCCCTTACCCCCTGCCCAGAAAAGATTGTATGTTTTGCAGCAAATGGAACCTGACAGCCGGGCATACAACATGCCCGCTGTTCTGTCTATGGAAGGTAAAATAGACAGGGAGAAGTTCGAGCAGGTGTTTAAGAAATTAATTGCCCGTCATGAAAGTTTGCGCACATCATTCACTATGATCGATGAACAACCGGTGCAAAAGATTCACAAACCCGAAGATATCGAATTCAAAATCGAAGATTATGAACCCACCCCGCCCTTGTATTCGACTGATGAGGTTATTGATCGTTTCATCCGTCCTTTCGATTTAACGCAAGCGCCGCTGCTGCGGGCCGGGCTGATAAATATAGAAACCGAAAATAATATCTTATTAGTAGATATGCATCATATCATCTCCGACGGTTCCTCGCTGGCGCTGTTCATCAAGGAATTTATCTCTATTTATAAAGGTGAAGAGCTGCCGCCCCTCGCCTACCGGTACAAAGACTATTCCGAGTGGGTCAACTCAGACAAGGGAGAAAACGTTTTTAAAGAACAGGAAACCTTCTGGCTCGAACAATTCGCCGGCACAATCCCCGTCCTTCATCTCCCTTTAGATTACCCACGTCCTG
>JAGLQA010000379.1 GCA_023137075.1 Candidatus Aminicenantota bacterium | reverse complement strand
AAGATGGGCAGCTTAACTATTACGTTAATTTTTCCTCCGTAACGGGGCGACAAGGCCGCCGCGCTGCGGATGAGTCCCGGGCCGCAGTCTACTATATATGGGGTATCATTAACGACAATGGCTACGGAATTACCGGAGTGGTTGGGGTCAGGATTGGGGGTCCCGGTTCCTAAAAAAGCGATCTTCGTAATTCCCGATGGAGAGCAGTCTTTTTCCCCATAGGTATTAAAAAACAATATCAAAACAAAAAACAGGAAAGTTAGTGAAATTTTTTCTTACACTTTTTTTTAGAGCCAGTCCTAAGTATCATTTTTTGTTTCATCAGAGTATGCTGAAGTGATTTCTTAAAGATATAATCATTCATATTCTTCATATTTTTCTATTACCCAGGCCTTTTTAGCAATATCTAATAACATTTGTGAACGCTTATCAATAGAATCTTTATTCCAAACATCGAAACTCAATAACAATTTGCTGATCCTGTTAATAGATGTATTGGTTCCAACTGTATCCAACTTATTAATAGACCGATTTAAATAAAATTTGCTTTTTGCGTATTCAGCGACCTTATTTTGATAAAAACCTCTTTTTATAGAGGTATTGATTGGTCGTTCAAGAAGAGTAAGATTACCTATTTTATATTTGTAATTATCATATTCGATAGTATCACCATTGGAAAAAACATCAATAAGATCTGCTGTGGGCTTTTCTGGTAATATATGCTCAATATGGATTGAACTCCTCATATATTGGTATATTGGAGTATAATCAGAACAGCCTTCCCACAAGTTTTCAATTAAATCTATTAATTTTGCCAAAATGTATTTTAGTTTATATTTCTGGATATTAGCTGTATTCAAGTTAATAAAATTGGTTTCAAAAACTTTCATTCTCATATCTAACTCGTTCGAGAACCTGTTAGTTATGAAATCATTTAAATCTTCCGTTTTTTCTATCTTTCTAATCTCCGTTGTCCAAGAAGCAAACCTTTTTTCGATATCACGTGGCGCTTCTTTTGTTAGTGTGTAAAAGAAGAGAACAGTTTCTAACTGTTTCACGAAATGATTAAACCATTTATTTTTAAACTCTTTAGCAGCCAAAAGGATAAGATAATGTTGTTTAAAACCACTCCCTACTAATTTAGATAGGTTCTCTAAGTAGAGGTTATCTTCATTATTATACCTATTAATAAGTAAATTCATATAGAAGGTGGCATTTTCTTGTAATTTTCTAACAAATGCGAGGGAATTATTAATGTAGGAACATTTCGGCTCATTTTTTACAAACCAATCATAAATATCATCTTCCCGTATTATATATTCGCCTTTTTTATCTTTCGTAATTTCATAGTTTGTCATGATGAAATATCGAAGAAAACGCAAAGGTTTTTCTTTTATTTTTTTTCCTAAGATTGATTTTTTAAATTTATCCCACTCTTTTGCCAATTTTTGAAATTGTGTTCTTTGCATTTGAATAAATAAAAGGTTTTTTAATAAGTCAACTTGGTCAAGACTTATTCCTCTTTCGTTTATTGTTTCGAATATTTTTAATGCTTTCCCTATTTCTGGAGTTTCAATTTGAATAACTTTCACTTTATTTAGAAAGTACCCTAAAAATTTTTTTACTTGTGAAAATTCATCTTCAGAAAATGAAGAATTGAGGAAATCTGAAATAAAAACATGAGCGTCGTATATGGTTTTTCCTGGAAGACCTTCTATCATGATAGGATTTATTTTGTCATCTTTATCAGATTGGTAAAGATCGTAAAGCACATTTCTTCCTTCATACTGAATTTCAATAATGTTAGAGTTTTCCGTTTCACCAGCTTCAGTTATCATCGTAGAATATAACATGCTCTCTATTGATGAAGGTTTTTCATCATTTTTTTTATAAATTCTTTTGATGTTATTTAGTATTAACGAAAGTGTTATCAATCGTTGCTGACCATCAATCACTTCAAATTTAGTAGACTCCCTACTTCTACAAACAACTATACTTCCTAAAAAATACTCAGATTCCGAATTATCACAGAATGCATCATAAATATCGCTCAGCAATTGATTAACCTCTTTTTCTCCCCACACATATTCTCTTTGATAATTCGGTATTATATAAAAGTTCTGAAAAAGTTTTTGAATTTCTAAATCATTGAAAGATATTTTTTTGTACATTAGACGTCTCCCCTCAAGATAGAATCGACAAATGTTTCAATCCTGTTTATAAACTTATTTGCATTTTCGAACTGGATCTTGGCATCCTCAAAAGAGGCAATATAAAAATCATCATAATCACAATCGTTCCTTATTTGAAAAGCAGCGGTCAACATTTTGAAATACTCAGGTTCAATGAGCTTCGGTTTAATATAACGAAGATTAAATTGAGATATTATACCGGAATGTTTCCTGGAGTCATATTTCTCTAATGCCAGCAAAGCTCTCACTGCATGGAACATTGAATAATACGAACGGTTTATAGATTGAGAAAATTTTTTATTTTCCAGGTTCAGCTTCGACGTTGACAAATCAGTTTTTGCCTTTTCCATTCGATAACGAGATAAATCAAGTTGTCTTTTGTCCATATATTTCAACTCCCTCTTTATCCACATTCATATAAAAAGGTAAAACATCCAGATACTTGTTGTAACGATTATAGGGCACCTGGGTGAGAGATACCAGTTTCTCATGTTTCATCGATAATTCGCCCATAATATCGGCAATTAAGTACCTGTTTCTCCGTAATCTTTCCTCACTTTCCTCCACTAATATCATTATGTCAATATCAGATTCGTTGTCCTGCTCATCCCTGGCATAGGAGCCGTATAATACCAAATGCCTCAACTTAACTCCATATATTTTTACTATTTCTGTTTTAACTTCCTGCAAGATTCTTAAAATCCTCCGGTCTTTTATCGTCTCAATGGGTTTCATGGTATATATATATCTTTTTTGAATATATATGTCAACTATTTAAAAGCTAAAAGCATTTATATAGTCTGGGCAGGCAAAAAATCAGCTAACCTTTCCACCGTTGTATAAGTGGTGAATTTTCCAAAACCCTTAGTATGGAAAAAATGTCGGATTTATACTATAATTTGTATTCAGGATTAAAATCAGGAGGATAACGATGAAAAGAACAGTTATCGCAGCAATAATAATGGTTGTGATATTAACCGGTTTGACCGGCTGCGCGGTTATGGAACAGATCCAGCAGCGGCTGGCTGTAAAAAATTGCAAGTTCCATCTGGCCAATGCCAGAACACATTCTTTTTCTCTTTACGACATGTTAGTGGATTTAGACATAGTCGTGACCAATCCCAACCCTATCAGTGTGATCATCGATAAATTGGACCTGCTGCTGTTCATTAATGACCGGGAAACCCTGGCTGCTAACCTTGGCGGCAGCACGATACAGACAAACGCAAGCAGCACGCTAACAACAACTTTACGAATTCCCTATATAAAAGTGGGCATGGCAATTATCGATATCATCAGGCGAAAAGAAAAAGTGACATATAAATTGGATGGCAATGTGTATCTCAATTCCGCCTACGGCACCTTCCGTTTCCCCGTCACTATCTACAAAAGCCAGTAGGATCGAACATAAAACCGGGACTATCCCTAACTACATAGTTTCGAGAAGTATCAACCAGGCCACTCCCCACAAATTGCAAAATGTATCCTCCCGGTAATAACTTGAAAGTAATAGGGGGGCTGGATTTTACCCACCATTCCGTCTTTAAGGTATTTCAACATGTGAGAAATGATGCCGCAAAATTCCCGGTTCGTTTTAGCGGTTTTTATTTTCCCCAGAGACTCATTTTTAATGTTTTTCCAATTGATTTTTTTATATTCAAAATAAGGGAATTTTTTTTCTTAACTTTTAAAACTTTTTGGTTCCGGCTTTGCAGGGTTGTGGACAGGTAAATAATTCCAACCAGTGGATGGAATACAATAAAGGCCCCTTTTTGTGAATAAGAAATTATGGAAAAATAATGAGTCCTTTTTCCTGCAAGCTCTTTTCTAAATACTGCTGTTTCAACAGCAGGTACTTGATCTTTCCGTTGGGAGTCATGGGAATGGCACGGGGGCGAAGCAGAAAAACCCGCCCGGGCCGGAATCCGAAGGTTCCGGCGAACCGCTGCACTACATCGATGACCATATCCACTCGTTTTTTTTCACTTTCTAACTGTGATCTGTCTAACTTCACCTCTATAAAAATATATACCTGTTCCCCTTCGGTTTTTCCCCTGTCAATCCCTACCGCGGCAGAACGTCGTACAAAGGGGAATTTATCCACCAATTCCTCGACTTCCCGTGCCGAAATGTTATACCCGCCCTGGATGATGATGCTTTTTTTGCGACCAACGATATAATAATGACCTTCATCATCACAATATCCTGAGTCGCCGGTGCGGATATACCCCTCTTCCGTAAATAAGGCCTCTGTCTCCGGCGCATTTCTAAAATAACCGATGGTTGTGGCCTTGCTCCATACCAATATCTCACCCACTTCCCCCGGCTTTGCCGGTTTGCCGTCAGATACGACCCGCATCTTCACGCCGGGAAAGGGGGTGCCGACCGACACAAATCCCCGCTGATCCACTTTGACTTTTTGGCCCGGAGACCAACCGCATACCCCCACCGTGGCCTCCGCCAGGCCATAGGCGGGCAGCATGACATTTTTGAGGTTAAATTTGTTTTCAAAGTCGGTTATGGTACTGTAACGAACCGGCTCGGCCGCGTTAAGGGCTACACGCAGCCCCGACAGGTTGTAATTCCGCGGGTCCCGTATATAGAGCAGGCACAAACGGTAGGCAAAGTCCGGGGCGGCGGTAAAGGTGGCTTCCCGCTCTTCAATGGTCTTTAGCCAGGTTTTGATATAATTTAAACCCATAGGCACCAGAACAAATTCAATGCCGAGGTAAAAAGGTACCATGGTCATCAAGATCAGTCCCATATCATGATAAACCGGCAGCCAATTGACAAAATAATCCGATGTGGTAATCTCTAGACCGGCCGTCATTTGCTCGATATTTACGATCAAATCGGCATGGCTCAACTGCACTCCTTTGGGATTGCCGGTACTGCCGGAGGTGAATTGAATGAACGATATGTGTTCGGGAAGAATGCCGGGAAAAAGTGCCTGGCCCCGGGACAGAAAGCCGTCTTCCATAAAAAGCAACAGGCGGCCGGTCCGTCGTGAGCCTTGCGATAATTCAGTGATCTTTTCAGCCGGGAGATTCTTAGAAATGACGATAAAACGGGCATCGCATAGATCGGCCAGCTTCAGAATTCGCTCACTCCCGGAACCGGGGAAAACCGGTACGGAAATCCCGCCGGCTCGCTGCGCGCCGTAAAAAGCAAAAAAAAATTCACTGCTGTTGAAAATGGCTATAAGCACCCGGTCCTGCGGTTTCAGCCCCCGGTGCAGCAGGTAAGCGGCGGATTGAGTGACCTGCTTCCACAAATGGCCATAGGTACAGGGAGGATCTTTGTGGAAGGTAAAGGCAACTTTTCCGGGCGTTTCCGCGGCCCGGCGTTCAAGCACCTCTATCAGCGTTTGATATTTCTCTTTCGCCAATTGTGTTTCAAACCGCTTTTGCTACAAGATCATAGAGTTCCCGGACGGTGCGTACCCCGGCAATTTCTTCTTCATCAAAGGTGATATGAAAGCATTCTTCCGCCGCTGCAGTCAGGTTGACTAAGTCGACCGATTCCGCGCCTAAATCTTCGATTAAACGATCCTGCTCCGCTACCCGGCGCAATCCCAACTGTACACAGACTAAGGACGTAACATCTTCAATCGTAAGTGCCATTAATCCTCCTCTTTTACCGCTGCTTCCATAAGGTTCACGATTTCATCTGCCAGAACCTTTGCTTCTTCAAATCCCATGTCCGAATCTAAGTAAAGGATATCCCAGTAAAATTGCCGGTTAAACAATCTCACCGCGGCCGTATATTCCGGGCCCAACACGAAGTTGGAAATAAAGACGTGAATATCTTTCACCGCGGTTTTTCCATAAACCTTCTCAAGCTTAACCGGGCCGGTATAGCTGACTGCCGTGGTCGCCATGCGGAAGGCTTTAAATTTCAGGAGAGCTTTCATCATCTGCGCGCTGAGCAGGTTAAAGGCAAACTTATCCCCTCGCTTGACCGAAGCATACATCAAATCGTTTATCTCGCCGGCTAAATCCCAGACCCGCGGGTTTTCTTTCATCCGCACCGAAAAACGCATCATGGCAAAATAACTGCCCAGGTGCTTCTCCGATAGTGGAGGTACCAGGTAAGGGCGCAAATCGGCCATGCTGAAACTGCGTAAGGGAACCCCTTTACCTTGATAAATATGCTTGTGAACGGCCATCAATATGGCGGCCTCCATCAGGCTGTTCAGGGTGATTCGTTTCCGGCGCGCCTCTTTACACAGTGCGCCTGTGGTCTCTTTCGATAGTTTCACGGGGAGAATCTTACATCTACCGGCAGTATGAATCGGCGCTTTGCGGGAACCTCTTGACCGCAGCCGGTAGAGAAACTCATCTCCCACCTGGCGCAGCAAAAAGCGAAAAATATTGCCCATCCGGCGGATGCCCTTATAGGCGGGCGGGAAGAAATTTTCAACCGGTGGGATCGGCTCCAGGGTTCTGAATTCACCTGCCGAAGCGAGAGAAGTGCACAGGGTAAGCATTTCATGGGCCAGGTTGGTGCCCGAATCAGCATCTATTATTGCGTGGTGAAAGGTGATAACGATTTCGCTTTCACTTTCCCGTGCCGGGCCGGTGATATAGGTCAGGCGGACCAAGGGGCCCTTTAAAAAATCAATGGTCCGGTTGAGTTCTTCTTCCACCACCTGCTGCCAGTCGGTTCCCTTTTCCCGGTTTACTACCTTCAGCGGGATCGCCGGTGTTCCCTGTGACTCGAAAAAATAGCGTTTTTTTTCTTTCCTGATATGGACCCTCAGGAGAGGAAAACGCCGCTGCAAGATGTTTAGGACCTTTCTTAATGTCTCTTCGGAAGGGCCGTTGGCCACACGCAGAACCACTACCGCGTTAAAGGGGAAAACCTCGTTGGTGAGTGCCTGGGCTTTCTCCATGATTCCCAATTCTCGGTTTGCCATATCTCTATATAGCATAAAAACCTGTTCTTTTCAACCAGGGTTTTGTTGCAGCAATTCTAATTTTGGAAGT
>JAGLQA010000378.1 GCA_023137075.1 Candidatus Aminicenantota bacterium | reverse complement strand
GGAGGTAAATATGACCAGAAAAGAATATTTAAAATTTATCGAAGGCTATTATAAGGCTGCCAGGGGTTTGGTCAAATTAACCCCTGAAGATAAACTTGATTTTACACCCATGGCCGGGAACATGACCATCGCCCAGGTATTAAAACACGTCGCCACCTGTCTCGGAGCCAGCCTTGCCATGGCCCTCAGCAATAATTGGCCCGAAGTACCGGAAGAAGAGATGCTCCCACCGGTCGAAAAAATGCCGAAATCGAATTCGGTAGAAGAAGCCCTTAAAGAAATCGATGTTGATTGGGAACTCCTGAAAAAGGAATTTGAAAAAATTACGGATGGGGAATTTAACGGTAATAAAGTCAAAGTGCCCTGGATGCCCTTTCCGATGACTCTCCTTGAATACATGATGCAGGCAATGGAACATTTATCCAACCATCGCATGCAGTTGTTTACCTGGTTAAAACTATCGGGAGAAAAATTGCATACCGGCCACCTCTACGGCATGCCCGAATAAAGGATTAAAAAAAAATTCGGAAATCCCGTGTAACGTTTGGCTGTCTCGCGCGTATAACAGGGTGAACAGGTTAGCTAACCGGGTTCAGCAAACACAAAATCTATCATTATTAGGAGAATCAAAATGAAAAAAATAATTCTATTGTTATTGATATTTATATTTTTCGTCCTGTCACCCGCTGCCCTGAAAGCGGTCTCCGTGCAAACGGCTTTAATCCCGGAGAATACGCAGTGGCTGCTGCATTTTGACATGGAAAAATTTACCTCCACCCGGCTCTACAGCCTGCTTTTGGCAGGACACAGCGGTAATATGTCAAAAGTAATCGGAACGAAAATACTCGAAAAATTCGGGATCGACCCGGCCAAGGATATTACCGGTATTACCATCTTCGGAACGGCAAAAGATAAGGATAAAGCGGTAGTGAGTCTCACCGGAAATCTTCATAAAGATACTCTCCTCTCCCTGGTCAAGGAAATAAAAGACCACAAGAAAGCCCGTCATGGGAAGTACACGGTTTACCGGTGGGATCGCAACCAGGTCGGGGCATTTGCCAATGATCATATGCTGCTGATCGGTAAAGATGAAAGCGCGGTAAAGGATGCATTGGATGTGATAGCCGGAAAGAAAAAAAATATCAAAAAAACGAAGATGATGTCCTATTTAAAAGAGATGCCGAAAAATGCCTTTCTACAAATGGCTGTCGATAATATCGCCTCGATTGCCGGAGCGAAGCAGCCCCTTATTTTGCAGAAAACCGGGATGGTATTCTTCGTGGCCTTAGAAAAGAACGAGAATCTCACCCTGAAACTAAAAATGGCAACCGACACGGTGGAAACGGCAAAAAACATTGAACAGATTGTCAGAGGTTTCACAGCCCTGGCAAAGATGCAGTTAAACGGCAAAGAGGGAAAAGAGCACATCCGGAAGGTGCTGGAGACATTAGCCATCTCCATAAAAGGAAATATAGTGGAATTGGGCTTGAGCTATCCGTCGGAAGCGTTGGTCAGTATACTGGGCGGCAGTAAAAAAGGATTTAACTTTAAGTTTTAGGTTACCATGAAGCAATTAAGCGATGAAGAGCTGGTTCTGAAAGCACAGGCTGGCTCTCATCCCTGTTTTGAAGAATTGGTGTGCCGATACAGCCGGCGGCTTTTCCATTTCCTCCGTCCCCGGATGTCGACCGACCAGGACACCGAAGACCTGGTCCAGGAAACCTTCCTGAAAATCTATCGTTATATCGATCGTTTTGATCAGCGGTATAAGTTTTCCACCTGGCTCTACACCACGGCAAGCAGGCTGGTCATCAGCTACTACCGCAAACAGCGTGAAAAGGAACCGGTTTTTGAAACGGCCTCTTCCGCGGCAGGCCCCCAGGAGCAAATGCTCAAAGATGAGAGTCATCAAAACCTGTGGCAGGCAGCGCGGGCGCTGCAAAAGAATCAATACCAGGCGCTCTGGCTGCGTTATATGGAAGACATGCCGGTAGAAGAAATTGCCCGGGTATTGAAAAGGACCCGGCTTCACGTGCGGGTCCTGCTTCACCGGGCCCGTTCAAACCTGGTAAAAGGAATGGGCCAACCGGCTCTTTCCGAAGAGGGGTCGGTGGCCCCAGTCGAAGAAAATCTTTCATTTTTATCATAGGAGATTTTAAGATGTTATGTATAATCCATAAATGGTTTGTTTCTCGGTCCTTAGACACGGGCAAGAAACTGCCCGGTTTTGTATCGTCTCATCTGCGCCACTGCGGTGGCTGCCGGAATTTTTACCACTTATCCGGCTCCTTATCCCGCAGGTTGGCCCGGGATGGAGAGGTTTATCTCCGGGAAAGGGATGAAATCTTGAATGAAAGAATCAACTCGGCATTAACCGCGAAACCGGAACCTGTGGTTGTGAAAAAGCGTAATCCCATGCAAATATTTGTTCCCGCCTTTGCGGCCGCGCTGTTTGTATTAGTGGTAGCTATGGGAATTATTTTACAAAATACGAAGGCCAGGGCGCCCGGTGCGAACCCCAACCCCTTAAACGGGTTAGCGGAATTGGTGCCCGGCGAAACGATCTCCTTACCGGAGATTGCCGGCCGCGTCCAGTCTCCCATGGAATCGGAGATGACCGGTCTAAAACAGTCCGTAGGTTCAGCGGCAAAGTTTCTCATTTCCTGCTTAGACATTAAAATCAACCCCGAATGAGGCCTTCGCCTTGCCCGAAGGGCTATTAAAAGTTTTGATCAAACTTTTCCAAAAGCCCTACTTTTGTATTTCGGTCATTTGAATTTGGTTGAAACAACGCGATTTCGATATTCGAATTTCGGATTTTTTTAAGGCAACAGTGCAAATGTGCACCTTGCAGGAAGGAAATCCCGGAGTTTCCTTACGATGCTTTGAGAGAGGCAATTATAA
>JAGLQA010000377.1 GCA_023137075.1 Candidatus Aminicenantota bacterium | reverse complement strand
TGTTGTTTTTAACCCGGTGGTGGACTTCTTTAAGAAGAATCTCTTTCTCCTTGAGGGACGCTTTGATTTGGTCTTCCATATTCTTGCGCTCGGTGATATCCCGGACTGATACGAGTATGCCGGTGGGTTCCCCGGTTTGGGAAAAAATAGGGATTTTGGCTACCTGGAGCCATCTTTTTCTTCCCGCTGCATCGACGGCTTGCCTGTCGAGTATTTGTGATTTGCCCGACTCCATAACTTCCATATCACTCTGCCGGTAAATTTCAGCCTGGTCACGGGAAAATACCTCGAAATCGGTTTTACCAATGAGTTCTTCCTCTTTTTTACCGATAAATTCGCAGAAAGCCGGGTTTACTGCGCGGTAGACAAATTCACGATCCATCAAAACCAGCAGGTCCGGCAGAATGGCAAAAATGTTTTTTAACCGGTTCTGCTGTTCTTGCAGTTTTTCATTGGTCCGGGCAAGTTCTGCCGTTCGTTCCTTAACCCGCATTTCCAATTCATCATGGGCGTTTTGCAATTGTCCCGTTTTTTCCTGCACCTGCTTTTTTAAAATAGAGGCATACCGTCTGTCGGAAACGTTTTTACTAATGATGAAAACACTAAACCCGGATAAAAATAAAACGAGTAGGTAGAACCACCATTCCGCCCAGAAGGGACGGCTGATAATAATCTCGGCTGAAGAGACGACCTTGCTCCAAGAACTTTCTTCACTCCGGGCTTTGAGAAGGAACCGGTATCGTCCCATTGATAAGTTTGTATAGCGGATTTGCTCTTCCTTCAATTTCCTTACAGGCGACCAATCCCGGTCAAAACCTTCAAGTTTGCTTTGAAAAAGAATCCCCTCCTCATCTATAAACGAAACGACTCTGAAATGGAATAACAGGTTGTTCTTATGGTGTGGAAATTTGTTCGTCTCCTGCAGCGGGTAAAGATTTCCCGAAATATCTAAAGAAAGCAATTGCACGATAGGGGGAGGAACATAGTTTTTTTCAAATTTTTCCCGGTAGCAGCTCAACCCCCGGTCCGTACCGATCCAAACCCTTCCTTGAGAGTCGACAAATCCGGCAGCCCTGTTTGTTTCCCGGCCCGCAAGTCCCTGACGGACGGTATAATCTTTCCTGGTAAGGCCGTCCCACCTGGTAACTCCGTTGTCTGTTCCCAACCAGAGGCGGTTCCGCCGGTCTTTTAAAATAAAATAGACCGTTCGGTCTACCTGGAAATCATTCTCTATAAACTTTACCAGGGAGCCGTTCTTGATTGTGTATAACCCATCCTTAGTGCCGATCAGGATCTTTTTTCGCCGGTCAACAAATAAAGCATAAACGTTGTTGGCATCACGCTTAGCCGGGTGTCGATAGTTTTTGATTTCATTGTTCTTGAAATGATAGATGCCGCGATTGTTGGTAACCGCAAAAACCGAATTTTCCGGGCCCGGGAATAATCGGCGCACATATAAACTCCCGCAGGTTTCTCCCAGGTCTACCTTAACAAAAGAGCGGCCCCTCTTAATAAAAATCCCACGGCTTACAGCTACCCAGAGCCTGCCTGATTTATCGATGAATACGGAATTAACCTGATCGGGCAATCCTTCTTTGGCGCCGTACCAGCGGATGCCGCGATTCTTATCGATTTTAGCCAATCCCCGGTAAGAGGCGGCCACCCAGAGATTTCCCTCTTTATCATCCCGGATATCCAGGACGCGGAGGTGTTTTTTGCTTTCAGGCCCATTTCCGGCAAAGGCCAGGTGCCGGAACGTATTTTTTCCGGGATCAAAAAAAGTCAACCCGTCATTGTGCCCTAATACCATCCGTCCCGGTTCTGATTCCAGGACAGCAGTTGTTTCATCATTCAATAACCCGTGTTTCCGGCGATAATTGGCAAAGCGCAGGCTTGATATTTTACTGATACCGCGAAGACCGGTTAGCCAGATATTCTCTTCGCAGTCAATGTACCCACTCGTGGCACCTTCTGTAATTAGTCCCTGCAACATCCCGAAGGACCGGATTACCTCGTTTTTTCGATCATAATGAAATATCATTAGAAGATTTCCGAAAAAGAGGCCGCCTCGTTTATCCGGTAGAAGAAAGTAGTTTTTATCATGACCTGGAAACGGAGCTAAACGATTGATAACATGTGATTTGTCCTTCTCATAATGGAGCAGCCAACCGTCCCCTAAGAACCAGGTGGCCGTGTCGTCGATTGCGATCCTAAAAACCGCTGCCGAAGGAAAACCGATGGTCTCATTAATAGAATTGTCTATATTATTCTTGCTTTTTAAGACCGAAACACCCCTATCCGTGGCGACATAGAGGGTTTCACCCCGGGCCTCGATGTGGTTTACCGACGAATCGAGCAAACCCTCCGCCCTATCGATATGCGCCCAGTTGTCCCCATCCCAAAGGTATAAACCCGATCCTTTCGTACCCACTATAACAATCGTCCGGTTGTTTGTCGAGGCTATTTCAAAGGCGCTGACAGGACTCATTTGCCCGGATGCAACCGGTCCCGGCAGGAATTGCCAACCCTGTTTTTCTCCCGGGTAGTACGCTATGATTAAAGAGAAGAAATTGGATAATGTCCATATGGTGCCCCGGCTGTCGCATTTAATCGCCGAATATACGGTGGTTGGCAATCCGTCGGCAGCGGTGAAGGTTTTCCATTGGGAACCGTCATACACCGAAATTCCCGTCCGGGTGGCAAACCACATACGCCCTAAATGATCCTGGGTCATATCGTTGACGATGGAACTGCCCAGGCCGTCATCCTCGTTGTAAGTCCGTACCTGGTAACTTTGAGAATATAGGGCGGCGTCATGGAAAAAATGGGACAAAAATGCAAACAAAACGAGCAAATACCATTTTTTCATAAACCTTTTATATCATAAGGATGAACATCAATCAAGGGTCAGATCCGCCACATTGCGGATCGTATCCGGACTCAACCGGAAGGCCCTACGAGATATTTACACGGTCTGAACACTTTAGAGTTTATATATTATGCGTTTAGTGATTGGAGACCTTCGAGATGCCGCGAAGCGGCTTCTACACCGCCCCACGTTTTGGGGCTTCGCCGGCTCTTAATTTTGCCGAACGGGATCGCGCGTTCATCGCTAACTCGCCCTGTCCGGCAGTGAGGGGTTTTTTGGTCAGGATTTCAATCACCTTTTCGTCCTCTCCTTTTTTCAAAGCAGACTTGGCGATGCGATCTTCTAAGGAGTGGAAAGAGATAATTACTACCCGGGAGCCGGCCTTCATTTTGCGAAAGAGTTTTATGAAAAAATCTTCGAGACCTTCCAACTCACGGTTAACTTCGATACGCAGGGCCTGGAAGACCCGTGACAAGGGGTCCATGGCTTTTTGCCGGGGGTAAATTTTCCTGATGATTGTTTTTAGTTCATCACTATGTTCGATTTTTTTATTTTTGCGTTGATAAATGATCCGGTCCAAGATCTTTGCCGGGTTCTTGATTTCGCCATATTCCCGGAAGATGGTGAACAGCGCCTGGTAACTGTATGTATTGAGCACTTCACAGGCAGTAAGCTCTTGTTTGTTATCCATCCGCATGTCAAGGGGGGCCGGTTTTGAATAGGAAAACCCCCTTTCCGGCCTATCCAATTGATAAGAAGAGACACCTAAGTCGAATAAAAAACCGTCTATTTTGTCGATCTCCACCGGCAAAGATGCGGCGTTTTTAAAATCAGTATTAAAAAATTGGAATCGACCGGTAAAATCCGTGAGGTTATTTTTGGCCAGTTTTAATGCCTCACCATCTTTATCCGTTCCGTATACAAAATTATCTGATGAGGCTTTTAATATAGCCGCTGTGTGCCCTCCCAGGCCCACCGTACCGTCAAAAAAGATTCTCCCTTCGGCCACTTTCAGATACTCAGACACTTCGTCTACAAGTACGGGTATATGCATGTTAATTTTATCCTTCACGATAAAGGTAATATAGTTTAAAGGGCGATACCTGTCAACCCCCGGAATCCCATAAAGACTTTTGTATATTTTATTTCAGTTTGATGGTGCCCACCCCGTCGCGGTATTCGATGACGGTTTTGTATGGTTTCGACATTTCGGATAAACCTTCGATTATCTCTTTACCTTCTTTTTTAGACGCTAATTGAGGGTAACCCTCTTCATATAACGGCTTATCCGGATTTAGCGTAATGGGATACAGCTTGATATCCGTGATTTCGCTGCCCTTTTCAAAAGTAATAAAGGGCACAAAACCCTGCCAATACTTCCGCTTACTGAAATATCCTTTATGAACCTTTTCTAAAAATATAGAACCGTCACGGGTATCGTGCGGAAGACCCATTATCGAATAGGTTTCCGGGGGGAATTGGTCGGCGTCGATCTGGAAGAAAAAGTTTCCCAAACTGTAAAAAATGGGTTTGCCTTTGTAGATTTCAATTCCCCACAACAGGTGGGGGCCGGTGTTGAAGACTACATCCGCCCCCGCGTCTATGCATGCTTTTGCATAGGTTTCAAAAGATTTAGACGGCTGCGTTTGCTTGTGTGAACCGCGGTGTTCATGATTGCTGACAATCACAACCCGGGCGTTGCGCCTGGCAGTTTTCACCGCGTCGGTAATGCGTTTTAAGTCATCCTTGTTAAGGGAACTGGCATCGGCAATTGCCTCACCCGGAACTATTTTGAAATCCCTGAATTTAATTTCATCCTTCGGCTTTTTTTGCTTTTCCTTGTCCCCGGTTTCCTGCTTTTTGTCTTTGGATTCCTTTTTTTTGTCTTCGGCTTTTTGTTCGTTCTTTTTAGTCTCCTGCCTGTCTTCGGATTCAAATTGTTTTTCTATTTCATCGAAAATTTTCTTCAACACGACGAAGTCTTCCTTTTTTATCCGGATTATTTCTTCAACCCGCAGCGGGTTCAAACCCGGCCTGCCGTTCACGTAAGGACCCGGCAGCGAGGCCATGGTGCCCGGATGAAAGGAACCGCAGCAGTTCACCTGGCCGACCCGGCCTCCCTTCGTATCCACGTAACGCGGCCTGGCCGCCTCCTCTAAGTCCATGCCGGCCCCGGCATAGCCGATACCCACACGTTTTAGGTTTTCGATAGTGGAAAAAAGCCCTTCATGGCCGTAATCCATGGTATGGTTATTAGCCAACCCGACAAAATCGATACCCAACCATTTGAATTCATCTGCCACGAAAAGTGGGGCCGCCCCGGGAATATCCATATCCCTGAATTGAGGATAGGCTTTGCGGATGTCCACGATCGGGAGTTCGCTGTTGGCCCAGGTACAGTCGGCGCTGCGGATAAGATCGACCAATTTGAGAAATGCAGCGTCTTGTTTTACCGACACTTTTTTTGACAGGATACAATCACCTAAGGCTATTAGGGTCATTTTTTTCGATTCCGGGAACAATTTTCCCGGCAATGCCGCCCCTACAGTGAGGATAATCGCTGCTGTTACGATAGAAACAAAAAACCTAGGATATTTATTCTTCATTTAAAACCTCCTTATGCGATATGCCATTACATGACGATACTGAGCACTTACAGTGCGGTATTAAGAAACATGTCCGACATATTTTTTCCCCACCGCCAGGTGGAGCCGGTTTTCGGACAGCGCCATGCGAAACGGTCATATTATCTATACGGTTCCACCTCTTAAAAGGATTACACTAAAGGATTAAACAAACCTTTTGATCATACTTTTTCTTGAGTTTTTCTCTCGTCATGGTCGCCGAAATTGAAAGCAGGAGAGTAGGTTTTTACTTCTCTATCCCGGATTTTATCCCGGGGTGTAAGGCGCCCGAAGAGGAGCGGGGATTGAGGGTCATGACGGGCCGCATTCCGAATGACCGCTTCCCGGTTGGAATTGGCATAACAATACAGGCAGTGGTGGCCGCAGGTGTTGTAAGCGCCGATATCCACGCTTTCCACACAGCGGCAGGTTTTTCGTTGATGCTTATCTCTGGGAATTTCGAGATTTTTCCCGGTGATTCGATTGATTAAGCGGTTGTCGACACATTTGCCGGGCCGGATGCCCACGCCGGAAAGATCGATATCTTCGGCACAGGTTTCCATTATGATATTATATTTTTCGGCGATTATATTTAAGTTTCCGGCAATTTCCCTCATCTCGCTTTCGCCGGGCAAAATAATATTAAACCCGGCCAGGTTACGTTTACACTTTTGATACATATCGAGAAAACTGATAATGCAGCGATCGGTATAGGCAGCCAACTGCCGGGCCAGATACTCGAAATGCTCATAGTGATAATCGCGGTCGATCCTGTCGGTCAGCAAAATCGGGTCGTAGCGCCAGGTCACTTTTTCCTTACCGATTTTTCCGGCAAGTGTTATGAAGGTTTTAATAATGTTCTCTTTGGGGGGCAGATTTTTTTCCAGATTCCTGCCGTAGGGGGTAATCGTAAAAAGGAAGTAGTAGGGATAGGGTTTTAAACGATCTAATTTTCCCAACATCATTTCCGGGTTTTTGGTCCAAAAAACGATACATTCTATCGATCCTGGTTTCAGATTTACGCGGCTCACCGCGGCCGGGTTCATGGGATTTCGCACCAGCACGTATCCCTCTTTCAGGCGGTTCAAGAACCATTCGCTGTAGAATGCCGGAATGTCGCTTCTCCTGCTTGCTGAGACTATCATTTAAAATAGATAACACAGTCAGAAAAAAATCTCAACCCCCGCGGCGGAACGAATATTCCCCTCAAAAAAAAAGGCAGGGCCACGCCGGACCCTGCCCATGTATTACTATTTGCTTGTTAATTATCCGGTTCGGCGATTATTAATATCTCAGGTAGTTTCCGCCGTAACCGATATTGCTGGCGCCATATTCGATCCACATCATACCGCCTTCTCCCCAACCGGTTCCCCAGGAATTCTTCATTCTCCAGGCTCCGGATGAGCCTAAGCTGTCATCCCAGCCAACCAGGACAACCGCGTGGTTCACGGACAGATGGGTATCGTAGCTGAACACACCGCCTGTATAGGCCTGGAAGTAAGAGGTAACGGTAACGGCACAGGAAACAGCGCCGTAAGTCTGGATAACGGACTTGATAGCAGCAACGTTGCTCGCGCTTCCTTCACCTATCGCAATGTAGACGTAGGGGCAGGTATCTTTGCAGGGTAAGTCCGCGGCTTTGTAACGGAAACATTTCTCTAAAACAGCGCCGGGATTCCGGTAATAATCGTTGGCGAACCAGCCGCCATTGCA
>JAGLQA010000376.1 GCA_023137075.1 Candidatus Aminicenantota bacterium | reverse complement strand
GGTTATAATCCGGTGAATGTTGATAATTCCATGCTATTCATGGTATAATATGAATTGACATAGAATGGATTAAATCAATAGGACATTGAAAACTCCGGTGTGTGATGAATAAAATATTAGTAATCGATGACGAAAAAAATATCCAGGTTTCATTGGCTTCTATTCTTGAAGATGAGGGCTATAAAGTTTTTATTGCCGATAATGGAGAAGATGGCCTGGAAAAGTTCAAAAACGTAAAACCAGATGCCGTATTTCTCGATATCTGGCTGCCGGGAATGGATGGCCTGGAAACCATGCGGAAAATGTTGGCCGGCAATCCCTTGCAGATTATTATCATGATCTCGGGACACGGTAATATTACCACTGCCGTAAGCGCAGTTAAAGAAGGGGCCTACGACTTTCTTGAAAAACCCTTGGGCCTGGATAAGGTGATTTTTGTTTTAAAAAGAGGCCTGGAATACCAAAAGTTACTGGATGAAAACCTGAAACTCAAATCCATATTGGAGCGAGGAAACGGGCAGCTGGCCGGGAAGAGGAAAACGAGCAGGATGGCTGTCAACCGGTACGGAAAATCGGAATACGATCTCGAAGACACCGAATATTTTACAAAGCAAAAAACCATAAAAAACGGTAATGTTATTTATGGGATCGGGCTCCATTCCGGTGTAAAGACCGGCATGGTGATTAATCCGCTGCCGGCAGGAAAGGGGATACGCTTTGAGAATATTTCGGAAAACGGTTTTATTCCGGCCAGGGTTGAATTTCTCGATAAAACAAGCTATGCCACATCGATAAAGAACAATGTTTTGGAAGCAAAAACCATCGAGCATTTTATGGCGGTATTACATTCCGCCGGAATAACCAATCTTTCTATTAAGATAAACAAGGAAGTTCCCATTGTTGACGGCTCGGCCAGCAAGTTCTGTGAGTTTATCCGGAAAAGCGGCATTGTCGAACAGGAGGCATTAATCCCCGGTATCGTCATCAAGAAACCGTTAATAATCGGAGAAGAAGAAGAGGACGGTAAGTTTATTAAAATCGAGCCCGCCGATGTGTTCTCCGTCAAATATACCACCATATATCCCGAACCTTTAGGAAAGATGAGTTACGAATTTGTAATGAAATCCTTCGAAGATTTTGAGAAAGAGATTGCCCCGGCCCGGACCTACGGTTTTGTCGAAGAGTTTAACAAATTAGCTCAATTGGGATTAGCTGAAGGGGGCCGCTTGAACAACTTTGTTTTGATCGATAACGGCAAGGTGTTGAACACGGAATTACGGTTCAGGGAGGAGTTGGCCAGGCATAAGATACTGGATATTATCGGTGATTTTTATTTATTGGGCATGTCTATCCGGGGAAAAGTTACGGCACAAAAGACAGGTCATGCCGATAACGCGAGAATGGTCAACCTGATAAAAGAGAGTTGTTTGAAAAAATAATCCCGCGGAAGGGGGGACATTTAGCCGCGGTTTAAAGAGTTAATCTTGATTCTGGAAAGATTTTTCGAATATCTCCTCTGCTTTTTTCTTTTTAGCCTGTTCGAGATCCCGGGCCGACAGGAAGCGTTCTTCTACCTTAGCTTTCTTCTCCTGTTCTTTTAGTAAGAGATCGTCGAGGGATGTGATTTTTTTCTTCTTTGTTTTTTCGTGCTGAACCACAACTTTTTTTTCCACGTCCACCCACAGGGTGCCGCGGCAAACCGGACATTCGACTTCGATTAGTTCTGCCATAAATTTATTCTATTACAAAATTGAAGGATTTTCAAGATTATTTCACCTGGTAACCCCCCATTTTATAATATTCCATTTTTTTTAATATCACATCTTCCGGGATAACAAATTACCTGTCCCCCCCTTTTCCCCTACCTGTTTTCTGTTTTCAAGAAATAGCCGGGTCATGATCCGGTTTTAGATAAGTGAGCAGCCATTTGTGATTATAGTTATTGCTGCCCTTAACCGATTTTTTTTGTTTTTTGGTTGAAAAATTTTGAAATTTATACTATATTGTTTGCTAAAAAGGCTACATATTATAATCATTTTAAAAATGTTTCCGTTTCAAAATAATGCTCGAAGGACACGTGGATGTAGTCAAAGATAAGCTGTTGGAATTGCAGTAGATTTCATAATAGAGGAACATCATGTTAGAATATAAGAATAAAAGATATGTATCGAGTAGCGGCGTACTCCGGGTGATTATGATTGCGGCCATCGTTTTTTTCGGCCTCATGATTTTCTCTCAAAAAAAGGATCGGGAGAGTCAAATGAAAGATAACGAATCAAAAAGTAAAACTATAAAAATATACGACACGAAGAGTAACGGTTTCTTTGAGACGGAACGAATCAGCAAACCGGTAGAAGAATGGAAAAAACAACTCCCCCCACTCACGTATCATATAACCCGGGAAAAAGGAACCGAACGCCCTTTTACCGGCAAATACCATAAGCACAAGGAAAAGGGCATATACCGTTGTGTTGCCTGCGGTACCGAATTGTTCGCTTCCGAGAGCAAATTCGATTCAAGCTGCGGTTGGCCCAGCTTCTCGGTACCCATTGCCGACAGCAATGTCAGCTACCGGGAAGATACCAGTTTGTTCAAGCGTCGCGTCGAAATCCAATGTCCCCGCTGTGGGGCCCACTTAGGTCATGTCTTTAACGACGGGCCTGCCCCTACCGGGCTTAGATATTGCGTAAACTCGGCTTCCTTAGATTTTGAACCAGGCAGCCTGGAATCGGCCACTTCCCCGGGGAAATTCCCTACCGGTATTGCCACTTTTGCCGCCGGTTGTTTCTGGGGAGTAGAGTCAGCTTTTCGCCTGATTGAAGGTGTCACCGCCACTTCTGTCGGTTACACCGGTGGGAGCAAAAAAAATCCCACCTATCAAGAGGTGTGCAGCGGTTCCACCGGCCATGTCGAAGCGGTGCAGGTCGAGTACGATCCCGCGAAGGTGAGCTACGAGCAGTTGCTCGCGGTATTCTGGAAAAACCATAATCCCACCACCAGCAATCGCCAGGGGCCCGATGTGGGCACTCAATACCGCTCGGCCATCTTCCACCACGATGAGAAACAAAAAGAAACGGCTATTGCTTCCAAAGTCAAATTGGAAATATCAGGGAAGTATAATCGTCCCATTGTAACGGAGATTGTCCCGGCAGTTATTTTTTACCGGGCAGAAGAGTATCACCAACAATATTTGGAAAAGAAGGACCTCGCCACCTGCAAGATCAAATAACAATCTAAATCCGGAATATAAATCCCAACCACGTTCAAGAAAAAATTAGAATTTTTCTAAAAAGCGCTGCAAGCCGGAAAAGCAAGTTATATTCACTTTACGCACTTCCAGCAGGTAATACTGCCTGGGAATAGGGAAACGTGCACGGTGCATGACTTCATGACTTTATTGAGAAAAAGGGAAAAGAGGGACGGCGCGAAAGGGGGTATATAAAATCCAGGGGGGAGGGCGAATAATGAAGGCTAAAAAATGTCTGACCCCGGATTTACAGGATTAACGGATTACCGGGATAAACTCAGGATTACGGATTCTCCTTAATTTTTTCTTCTCCCCAACTTTTCGGAAAAACAGATATTTCTATTTTTTTAATAATCCGTCTTCCCTGGAAACACGTCGAACAGCTTTACGGACCTTTTTCGCCAATTCGAGAGCATGCAGCGCATCTTTCCTGGTAACGTGTTCATCTTCCCCAGGGTACCTCGTTGTTACTGCGAAAGGAGTGAGTTCATCAACATCGGATAATTCTACTGTCCACTCTCCCATGCATAATTGGAGCAGACTTCTTATGTTGTGGGTATAAGGGAAATCGGTTTGGTTAAAGACAAGATATGCTTTAAGACATTTTTCGGCACATTGCTGGGCGTGATAGGCAATCAAACGGTACGGGCAGGAACTCGACATCGTCATGCCGTGTTCAGCTAACCGCAGGTCTTCATCCGCATAGTTCAGCCACTGCCGGGCCTTTTTTATAATTTCAATTGGTTTCTCTTTCATAAAGTATTTTCCCTTCCAAAAAGGCGTAACGGGCGATGGTTCCCGGGATTAGCCGGTTTTTTTCGTATTCTTCGGCGGTTTGTATAATAATGTCCACAGGTTTTCGGAAGGAGGATACCGCGCGGTCCATCTCTACCATCAATTTGCGACGGCGACCTGAGAAAGATGTAATCACCAGTAAGTCGATATCACTCCGGTTATCGGCTTTCCCTGAAGCACAGGAACCAAAAAGTATGATTTTCTGCGGTGAAAAAAGGCGCGCAATGTGATTGCTTATTTTTTTTATATTTTTACTGTCGGTCGAGGGTTCATTCCGCCTGTTCTCAAGGCTTCTTCCTGTTTCTATGGTTCACCTCCGTTTTAATACATAATAATCTTACCTCATGCCGGAAATATTGTCAAATCTTTGAATTGACTCACTATCATGACAGAATACCTGAAACCTGACTGAATTTATTTTATCATTGATTACCGGGAAAAAGGGATACAATTTACCCGTCCCCATGGCTTCCCGTTTTTTTTCTATGCTATTTATAATTTTCAAATGATTAGAGAGAGCCGGAAAATCAGCGGAAATGAAGATCTGATCTTGAATTGACATGAAGCAGGAATTAATTTTTCGTTTAGCCGGGCATACCTAATGGCGGAAGCTTATGCAGACAAAGCGAGTCAGTTATTGGGAGTTTGGGGTTAGTGAATAGTGATTGGTGGTTAGTTAAGTTAGAAATAGAGCATAGAGTAAAAAAATAATAATTTGTCAATATATCACCAAATTTTTCCTTGGCATTTTATTTTTTTTATGTTCAAATACAGTATGACATATAACAATATAAAAAGAAGTTAGGTGACAATAAATGGAGGCTTAATTGAACAGAGAAGTATTCTTAGATTTGGTTGAATTTGGAAACTCGATTCGCACAATGATCGAACACGAAAATGCTCTGAGAAACAATCGCATGCTATGGATGATTTTAATACAAGGGCTATTGTTTGCTGTTATTCCAACCTTTAATATTTCA
>JAGLQA010000375.1 GCA_023137075.1 Candidatus Aminicenantota bacterium | reverse complement strand
GCCCAGAAAAGAATGTATGTTTTGCAGCAAATGGAGTTGACAAGCACGGCATACAACATACCCCAACAAATTCTTCTCCGGGCCAAACCCGGCAGCAAGAAATTGACACAAACCTTCGAGAAACTAATAAAACGGCACGAAAGTTTAAGAACTTCCTTTAAGATGGTGGCTGGCGAACCGGTGCAGGAGATTCACCGCTCCGGGGATGTTATATTTGAAATTGAATATTACCGGGCCGGATCCGGGCATTCACTCAAAGAAGATAAAACTAATTCAGTCCATCAATTTATCCGTCTCTTCGATCTAACGACAGCACCGCTGCTGCGGGTAGGCTTGTTAGTTATAGGAGAAAGCAAATATATATTAATGGTAGATATGCACCATATTATATCCGACGGCCTCTCAATCGGCATATTGATTAACGAATTTATGACCCTGGATTCCGGCGGGGAATTGCCGGAAACGCATATTCATTATAAGGATTATTCCCGCTGGCAGAACAGGGAAAAAGGGAAAGCTGTTTTAAAAGAGCAGGAAAACTATTGGCTAGACGAATTCAGCGGTGATATCCCGGTCCTCGACCTGCCTACCGATTATCCCAGGCCCGAGATTAAAAGTTACGCCGGTAGTGAAGTTGTTTTCAAGGTAGAAAACCGGGAAGCCGCCTTATTGAATAGCCTGGCATTAGCCGAAGGCGCCACCCTGTACATGGTACTGCTGGCTATTTTTAATATTCTACTGGCAAAGTTGAGCAACCTGGAGGATATTGTCGTCGGAACCCCTATTGCCGGCCGCCGCCGTGCCGACCTGGAAAGGATGATCGGCATGTTCGTTAACACCCTGGCTTTGCGAAACTACCCGGTAGGCGAGAGAACCTTTAAGGAATTCCTACAGGAAGTCAAAAACAGGACACTGGCCGCATTTGAGAACCAGGATTACCAGTTCGAGGATTTAGTAGAGCAAGTAGAGGTAATTAGAGATACCGGCAGGAATGCCCTGTTTAGTATTTTGTTCGCCCTGCAGGATGCCGCGGTTGATGCCGGGAAAAAGCGGCAGGAGACAGGAACAAAGGACCCGGATTTGCGGCAGTTTTCCCAAAAGCACCGGGTATCCAAATTCGATATGACCTTGACGGTAGTTAAAATAGGGGAGGAGTTGTACCTTACTTTCCAATACTGCACCGACCTATTCAAAAAAGAGACCATAGAAAAGTTCATAGGATATTTAAAGGAGATTGTAACCGAGGCATTGAACGAGCCGCGGCAAAAGATATCTGATATGGAAATCATTTCGCAGCAGGAGAAGAGGCAGGTATTATATGATTTTAACGAAACAACAGTTGATTATCCCGCTGATAAAACCGCGCACGGCTTATTCGAGGAGCAAGCGGGAAAGAACCCGCACAGTACGGCAGTGGTATTTAAAGATAACCGGGTCACCTACGGCGAGTTAAAAGAACTTACAGACCGGTTGGCACAATTATTAAGGCAGAAAGGAGTAATACAGGGAGCCATTGTTGGGATAATGCTGGAACGGTCTGTAGAGATGATTGCCGGAATTATCGCTATTATGAAATCCGGCGGCGCCTACCTGCCCCTTCATAGCGGTTACCCCGACGCCAGGAAAAGATTCTTGATCGAGGACAGTTGTGCCCGGGTTTTACTCACCGGTCAAAGCCTGATCGAAGATGTTAAGCAGTTAAAAAATTTAGAAGTTGAGATAATTTCTATTGGAGAACAGGAGCCGGAAACCGATATAACTTTCAACTCCCCAACTTCCAA
>JAGLQA010000374.1 GCA_023137075.1 Candidatus Aminicenantota bacterium | reverse complement strand
GCTGCTTTTCTTTTTGTTATCTCCTTTCATATACGATAAAATAGGCTTTATTGCCGGTATAAAAAAGAATCCCGCCGCATTGAAATTACTGTCTACAATCATCATCCTGCTGCCGCTGCAATGCCTGCTGGCCGCCATCTTAAATCTGGTGCTGCTCCATTCCTATTGGTCAGACGAGATGAAAAAACCCTTTAAGGATTTTTCATACGTACTCCTCCTGTCGTTCATATTTCCAATCATTCTTATCGCCTTGGCCGCGGTTGGATTTTTTTCCGGCCATTACACACCGCTGCTGTAAAAAAACGGGAAGTTCTCCGGCTGCCGCATCTTTTTTTCAAAAAAATATTATGACTACTTTTTACCGATTCCGGTTTTAAAAGAGATTTTAGCTGTCAGGTTGAAATAAAAATCGCTGTCCGGTTTATTTCCGTTATCGTCGCCGTAGAATACGTACTTGATGTTGGGAGAGATCCGGATCATCTTGTGGATTTTGAAGCTGACGCCGCCCACCAGGTACCGGGCTTTGTAATCAGCCGCCGGTATGGGAACATATGAGCCGATATTTTTGTGGCTCAGGTCGGTATGATGGTCATACCGGGCGAACACTTCGGCTTTCTTGCCCATTTTGATGGCTGCGAAAGCGCTGATAATACCGTCATCGGCACTCTCTCCTTCTTGCGTTTTTACACCGATGTAATGGTAACCGACACCGAAACGTCCCCAGGCACCTTTCATACCGCCGAAGAGGGTCAGGTAGGCGTAGTCTTTACTGCCGTCGGCGGCAAAGTGACCGTTGGCTTCCAGGTACATATTTTCGGCTTCCCAACCGAGACGGCCGTAGAAGGCTTTTCCTTTGTTATCTTCACCCTTGTTGGAACCGTAGTTGCCTATCATCAGGGTGTAGACCAGACCGGCTTTGCTCTTGCCGTCCAAAGCGACGCCAAAATCCCGGGAGGACGCGAATTTGAAGAAATCGGGGGCGGTTTTCTCGATGTAACGGTAACCCCAAAATTTTTCGATCTTGTTAAAGCTGGGTGGTTCAATAATTCCCGCCAGTATGGCGGCGCCACCGCCCAGTTTTTTCTTTATGTGGGCGTTTTTAACGTAAGGAACCATTTTGTCTTCACTAAAGGCCGGGCTGTTCATCTCGAATCGCAGCCCGGCAGACCAACCTTCACCCAGGTCCGTGTTGTAACCGAAGTAAATACGACGAAACCAGAAACCGTTCTGACCTTCGATTCCGTCTTCACCGGTATGATGACTCCCGACGTAAGAATACTCCGGGATCATGTAACCTTTAATGTCGTCACCAAATCCATACTGTGAGAAAAGCATTATAACTAATGCCGTCATTAAAACCAAAACATTCTTTGTTAACATTATTAAACCTCCTTGTAATTTTCGAAATTGCATTATCCATTATCATTGTTAATTGAAAATGAAGTGAATGTTAATTTTTACCTCTTACCCCTTAACAGAATCTTAACAATTCTCTTATATACAATTAACACAGGCGGTGTTTAATAATTCTTCGGTAAGAAATAAAATTGACACCAGGTGTCGGATTATGTTAATACAAGGGTATTATGAACGGTAAAACAAAAGCTAAGAAAACAGTATTCGTGGTCGAAGACGAGCCGGATATCCTGGCATTGATCGCCATTAACCTGAAAAAATCCGGTTATGATGTGGAAGAGTACAGCGAAGCCGGTTCCATGCTTAAAACTCTGGAAAAGAGAGCGCCGGATTTGATAATCCTGGATTTGATGCTGCCCGACCATGACGGTCTCGATGTATGCAAAACCTTAAAAAAGAATGACGCTTATTCCGAGATTCCCATTATAATGGTCACCGCCAAAACCGAAGAGTTCGACATCGTCCTGGGGTTGGAACTCGGGGCCGATGATTATATTCCCAAACCCTTTTCGCCGCGGGAACTGGTGGCACGGGTCAAAGCCGTGCTCCGGAGGAGCAAAGCCACCCAGTCCCACACGTCAAAACAAATTACCGTGGCTGATATGATTACCATCGACACCGCAAAATACGAAGTCCGGGTGCAGGGTAAAAAAATCCATCTCACCTCCACCGAATTCATGATCTTAAAAATGCTTTCGGAGAAACCGGGTTGGGTGTATTCCAGGGAAAAGATACTGGACCTACTGTGGAGCGATGAAAAAGATGTCTACGACCGTACCGTGGATGTTCATATTAAAAACCTTCGCGATAAACTCGGCCCCGCCGGAAGATTAATAAAAAACGTCAGAGGAGTAGGATATAAAATAGAATTGTAAATAATAAGGAAACAGAAAATGAAAGACGGATTTTTTACCCGGTTAATGAGTAAGTTTTTTTTACGGACGTTTATCAGTTACGTAATAATGATATTAATGATGTTTGTTTTAATATTCCTGTTTTCACAGAGCACCATCAGGAACTTTTACCTGGAGAACCTCAAGACCCGGTTGAAACAGGTGGGACATGCGTTAATGCCCAAAGCCGTTGAATTGTACGAAGCAGCGGACATCGAGGGCATGGACCGGTTGGCAAAAGAAGTGGGGCAAAAGGTGGATAGCCGTATAACCGTCATCACTCCCGCCGGAACCGTAATTGCCGATTCCCGGAATGATCCCCGTCAAATGGAGAATCACGGGGACCGGCCCGAAATTATCCAGGCCTTGAAAGGAAAGACCGAAGGCGCCGGCGCGATCCGTTTCAGCAGCACCATGGGCGAGCAAATGCTCTACCTGGCGCTGCCCGTTGAGAGGGACGGCGATGCCCGGTTCGTCATCCGCTTAAGTCTCAATTTGAGCCATATCAGGCAATTGATCCGGGATTTGCGATGGAAGTTTACCGCTCTTTTACTCGTGTTGTTCCTCTTTGCCTTATTGATCGCCTGGTCTTTTTCGCGGGGAATATCCAAACCCGTCCGGGAAATTGCCACCGCCACCCGTGAATTTGCTTCCGGGAATTTCGACGTTAAAATCTTCCTGAAGAAAAAAGATGAATTGGCCGACGTGGCCGAAAGTTTTAATAATATGGTGGTGACTCAAAAAAAACTCTTTAATAAATTGTCCCAAAACCGCGCCGATTTGGAAGCCATTATCTCTTCCATGAAAGAAGGACTCATCGTCATCGATCCCAATGAAAATATCACACTTTGCAATGAAAGTTTCGAGGAAATCTCCTGTAAAAAGGAGATTATGGGTAATCCCTATTGGGAAGTACTGAGAATCCCCGATTTCGAGGAGTATGTCAAGAAATCCTTCCAATCAAAGGAAAGTTTTTATAAAGAAGTCGAACTTAATAATAAAACCTTCCTCGTGAGTTTCAACCGGACGAAAAAGGGCGAGAAGCTGGTGGTTATATTCCGCGACATCAGCCAGTTTAAACAACTGGAACAGATAAAAAAGGATTTCGTCGTCAACCTTACCCATGAATTAAAGACCCCGTTGACCGCCATCAAGGGATTTGTCGAAACTCTGGAAGAAGAGGAAAATATAGAAAACACGCAATATATGGAGATCATCAAACGTCATACCGATCGGATGAACCAGATCGTTTCCGACCTCCTTGTCCTTTCCGAACTGGAGGAAAAGAGACGGGATGTTTTATTCGAGCCCCTTGACCTTGGTGAGATCGTAAATAATATTTTAAAAATTTACAGGGAAAAGATCAACGAGAAAGAGCTGGAATTGGGAATCGATATCCCGGAGAATCTTCCCAAAATTAATGGTGAACGGTTTAAAATTGAGCAGTTGTTCATCAACCTGGTGGACAATGCCGTCAACTATACCGATGAAGGCAAAATAGCCATAACCATCCGGGAAGCGGAAGCCGGCAAAACCGTAAAAATCCAGGTACGCAATACCGGTTTGACCATCCCGGAAAAAAGCATACCAAGATTATTCGAGCGGTTTTACGTGGTGGACAAGTCCCGGTCCCGTAAGTTGGGTGGAACCGGGTTGGGATTATCCATCGTCAAACATGTGGTCCTTTTACATAAAGGTGACATTTCCGTGGAAAGCGTCGAGGGAGAAGGAACCGTTTTCACTATTCATTTGCCTTTTCATTGACAATTAAAAATAACAAATAATCTATCGTCCATATCTCCGCATCCCGCACCCCGTAACTCGCAACCCTTATCGTCAACCGGGACACCCTACTTAACCGAAAATTAACATTTATTTCATACGCAGTTAACATGGGCATTGGATAATAGGCTTTCAATGGAAATGTCA
>JAGLQA010000373.1 GCA_023137075.1 Candidatus Aminicenantota bacterium | reverse complement strand
CGGTTTTAAAACCCTGTTTCTCGAATTTCAGTTGATAGGTTCCGGGTGGTAGGTCCGGGAACTTGAAGTTTCCCGCTGTTGTTGTGGATGTCGACTTTTCGCCGGCAATATCGCCGGTCAAGGTGACGGTAACCTCGGATATTGCAGTGCTACCGGATTGTTTGACTGTCCCGTAGATACCTGCATTTTCTTTTTGAGCAAAGACCGATGCCGACAGCATCATCATTGCAGCAGTCATAACGATTATTTTTTTCATAACAAATCTCATTAAGACATTCCCGGATGAAAGAGACCGGAGTTGAAAAAGTGGCTGCATTTTTGCTGCCAAAAAACATGGCGGGAAGTGTCACATTTAGAGGACAATACCGGCCATTACCGTGCAAATACAGGACAGTCTCCCCAGCGGCTTATTCTCGGCCCCTAAGTCGAATCAAGACGTTCTTATAATAGGGAGAGGTAGGGGTTCAAGATTTTGAACCCCTACATGATTCGTACTTTAAAATTTTACCCTGACCCCGAATTGGAAGATGCCGGGATTGAGGATACGCTCAACCTGCCCCTGCGTTGACCCGATAAGTGGGTTGACCTTCAAAGTGGTGGCATTATTGGTGATATTGTAACCGTTAACAAATAGGGTGACCGTCAGGGTGGAAGAAACATTAAACGTCTTTTCCAATCCCACGTTCAACACCCAGAGGGTGGGCAGACGGTCATCGCCCATCATCTTACCAACTTCGTACATGTTGGTCCAACTTAAACCGCTGCCTCTCTCGAAGCTTTCATGATATGGGATGATATAACCTTCCCTGGCCTGAAAAACACCGGTAAGATTGATACCCCATAACAGCCGGACAAGACCGGAAATCTTGAATTGCCAGCGGGAATTGACATGCATACCCGTTACTCCCGAACCGCCTGAATCAAACGCGCACGCCCCGCCGTCATAAAAATCGAAGTTTGTTTTGTCGAAGTACTCCGCGGCATCATAATGACTCTTCCAATCCGAATAGGTAAAGGACGCATCCAACATCCAGCCGCCCGCAAGCTTCTTGGAGAAAATCAACTGCGCGGCTGTGTACTGGTTGTACCTATCGCTGCTGTGGTTGGTCAGGAAGGTGGCATCCGGCACGTAATGCCTCTCATACCACGGCTTGGTGCTGCCGTCATCAAATATGTAATCGCCTGCTTTGTACCAGTTGTCGGCTGTCTCCAATTCTCCGGGAATTTTCGGTACTCCCGGATCGGACATGGGTGCCATAAACATACCACGCCTCCACAACAGGTTGCTTGTCTTCTTGTAGAACAGGTTCATTCCAATGACAAAGTCCTCACCGAGTTCCTTTTCAAAGGAGAGCGTTATCTCTGTCAGGATCGGCGAGTTAAAGTCGAAAGCAAATTTGTTCGGACTCGTGGAGTTGTAGGGATTATACTTGTTCACACTCCACCACAGCCAATCATCCGGATGGTCACTCCATTCGCCTAACTGCGGCACTAAATCACCATTGAGGTCATTCCAATACACAGCAATCTCGCGCCAGCCTAACGCCCAGGTGTGGCTGGCAATGCTGTTTCCACCCTGGGAACCGTACCGGGCATAAGAGGCTTTCACTAAGTCTGTGCCACTGCCGGTGATATCATAGGTCAGTGAGAAACCCTGGGAGAGAAAACTTCATAGGCGCCGGCCGCTGTTCCGGCGATTGTCGACACAGTTCCCATGTGGCTGGTAAATATCGGCGTCGTCCCATTGAACAGAAGCGCAGGCGCTGTGGCCGCATTGTGAGAACCGGTTTCCCTGTCGTAGCGCAGCCCCACGTTAGCTGTCAGGTTGCCGAAAGTAACCGTGTCGTTTAGGTAAAAAGATATCCTCTTGAAACCGACATCAAAAATATAATCCTGTAACCACCAGATCTCTTTGTACCCGGCCGGATTGTTACGATCATAAATGAACAATCTCCTGTGGTTCGGCCATAACAAATTGGTAGCGGTGTCGGCCGTGTAATAATCGACGCCAAACCGAATCTCATGGTCACCTCCCAACATACCTTCTGCAAAATAATTACCGCCGACAGTCAGATCAAGGGAATCACAGGTAGTGGTATAATAGTAAAAGCCACCGGTCCAATACCTGGAGGGAGTATAGTAGTCATACCAGTCGGGGCCGGTTACCCCCTGGTTCTGCTTTTGCATCCAGCCATTTTCATTGGCTTTGGGATCGAATGTAAAACCACCATCCCGGTAGGATAGGCGGGCATTTAAAACCAGGCTGCCCATTTCCTGCTGCAAGTCGGCTAATAAGGTCACCCCCTCGGGGCCTGTCTGATTAAAAAAGGTTTCAGGGGACTGGTTGGCCGCGCCGATAGCCGTCCTGCCCCATTTCTTCTTATTATCATTGGCGTATTGGAACATACCGGAGGTTCCGCCGAACCGGAAGTTCACCTTCCCGTATAAACTTTGCAGCCAGGTGGCATCTTCTGTTTGAGCAATGGTGCGGGAGTGAATGTCCTGGATACCAAAGGAGCCGTAAAACCAGAGATGCTCAGGGACAATCGGGCCGCCTAAGTTAATGCCATACTGGTAAAGCCGGTACACACCGGGTGAACCCTGACCCCTGTTAATAATGGATTGCGGTAGTGTTTGATTCATTTCCCAGGCTTCATCTTCCGCATAAATATAGATGTCACCATTGAAAGTGTTTCCTCCCCTTTTGGTTACAAAATTCAACTGGGTACCGCCGGTTTGCGAACCGATATCATTCGCACCCAGGGTGACCTGGATTTCTTCGTAGGAGTTGGTATTCAAATAGGCAGGCGCTGCACCGATTGCCGACGGATCGGTGACCTTAGAGGCATCCATATACCAGGTGGAGTCATCATTATCTACTCCGTGCCCGTAGAATGCCGACTGCTGGCCCGACTCGTTACCACCAATGTCCTCCCTGTCGATCATGATGCCGGGAACCAGGTTAAATATGGTCCAGGGATTCCGGGCAGTGGGCAGGGACTGCAGCATCTCTTCGGTGATATTGGCAGCCTTTGTCACCCTCCTGACATCCACGGCACCGCTTGCCCCGGTTATTTCTACCGCCGGGGAAGTGGGGCCGGCCGTCAACTCTACACGCAGATGTTTATTCTTTCCTACAAACATCCTTACTCCCTTGTAGATCACAGTTGTAAACCCGGTTTTTTCAAACTTCAACCGGTAGGTTCCGGGGGCGAGATTCAGGAACCTGAAGTTGCCTTCCGCGGATGTAACCTGCGACCTTTGACCGGTCACATCTCCGGTTAAATTGACGATAACACCGTGAAGCGCAGCGCTATTGGGGTCACGAACTGTCCCGTAGATGTCTGCACTTGCTGTTTGCGCAAAGGCGAATACGGATAGTATTGCCCATGCTGCGGTTGTGACGAATAATTTTTTCATCAAACCCTCCTTTAAATTTATTAGTTTAGTTGCTTAACGTTATACCCCTTATGGTTTTTTGTTTGTTAAACAATCCATTATCCCTCATTTTATTTCTTCTTCTACTTAGCAACTCTCCAAAAAAAGCCGGAAGCCGAAAGAAAATATAATATAATATTATAGAATTAAAAGTGAATTTTAGCAATAAAAATTTTATTTTTATCTATTAAAAAAAATACCGGGTTATTCTACGGTGGGCTGCAAAAACTCCATGGCGGTTTTCCCGGACAACATATCGGAAACATCCACTATAATATTATAATTCCCCTTTTTTAACCAATCAAAATCGATCGTAATCGTGGTGACTTTTTTATCCGTCACTAAGAACCTGTTCTTGTCAAACACCAAACGATCCGCTTCATCCTTTATGCGCACCTGGACAGAGATCTTGCCTTTTCGTCCCTCTTCGGTTTTTTGCATCAGGAAATTGCTGATCTCCATGCGTAATTTTTTCTCTTTAAAGGAAATATCGTCCAGAAGAATTGTGGGGCTGAGGGCCCTCTTTTTTTCCAAATACTCCTTAATATAATCGGCCCGCATATTGCTGTCATAGACCACATCGTACTTTTTGTCACTTACTTCCACTTTGATTTTTCCGGTTTCTCGGGGATCGTCCGGGGCATAGGTCAACATATAATAAATATCTTCCTTCTCACTGATGGTGCGCAGCGCCGACTCTAAGTCATTGGAAGCAATTAATGCCCCACCTGTATTTGCCGTCATTTCTCGCAGACTATTTTCAATATCCGTGGATATTCTCTTGAACTCCAGGTCCTGGGACATGGAATCTTTTTGCACACCGCAAAAAATCGAATGGCAGGTAGCATCCACTTTAAAAAAGAGTTTGCTGATCTCATCCGAGTGGAAATCATCGGCCACATTCAGTTCCCGGTCTATTTCGGTCAGAAGGCTTAACATTTGTCTCGAATACACGATGTCCTCACTCCGTCCCACCAATAACTCACTCATAATAAGTTCGATCTGCTGGCGCAATTCCCCGCTGTATTTCATTTTCGGAAACATTTCGATCTGGTAAAAGCTGATGACCCATTTCTCCTTATCGATTTTCTCTAAAAAGTTAGCAAAATTGTAATATTTATCGATGTCCGGTAACAAGTATTTCTTTTTATACTCGACCCAGGATGCCAGGTAATCTTCTAAGAAGTTGACAAGTATATCCGGTCTCGCTATAACAGCAACCCGGCGTCCCTGGTCATCCTGTAATTTTAGTTCCGTCCTGGCCATATTCAAGGCTCGCTGGATTTTTATAAAATAGGAAACCAGGCGCTGGTTGGCCTTGATACTCTCTTCCCGTATAACCTGGTCCAGTATGTCCTTTCGCTTTACTTTGCGGTGCCCCTTGTTCAAAAAAATCGTTTTATCATTCACGAAGACCAGGAGTTGGTCATTATCTCTCAAAACATTCTCGATCAAATAAGCAACACCCTTCTTCATCTTTTCCGTATAGTTCGTGACCCGGAATACCAGCACAAAAAATCGAGGAGGGGGTGATTTTTTTTCCGGTTCCGGTTCCGGTTCCGGTTCCCCGGTAGACAGCCTGATGTCGTCAATTTTTATTTTTCTTTTCTTCAGGTAAAACCCGTTAATGGTTTGCAATCGTTTATTTTCATATAATTTGAAATCCTTCCTGGTGAGATCCCCCACCGCTTTACCTTTATAAAAAACCCGGACCGGCACTTCAACATTGGTTACCGAGACTTCTTCCCTGATTTTTTCTTTCTGTTCCTGGGTTAACCCGGGAAAAAGAAAACCGGCTAAACAAACAACTATTAATAAAATTAACTTCTTCATTGTTATTACTCCATACTATATTATATATGAAAAAGGAGAAAAAAGTGGTAAAAAAATAAAAAACTTCCAAAATTAGAATTGCCGGTGAAAAAGCGGAAAAGTTATTCCTCCTTTATAAACGTTTGAAATTCGGGTGGGGGAAAATAAGGGACAGGAAAATCACTTCTTATTATAAAATGCCTTATACCAGTCGACAAATGCTTTGACCCCTTCTTTTAAGGGAGTGCCGGGCCTGTAACCGAAATCCCTTTCTAATTCGGAGCAATCGGCCCAGGTTGACTGAACATCGCCGGGCTGCATGGGCAGCAGGTTTTTTTTCGCTTTTTTGCCCGTGATATCTTCGATGGTTTTGATAAAATCCACTAAACCAACCGGCCGGTTACTGCCGATGTTGTAAATGTTATAAGGCGCTTTGCTGGTTGACGGATCGGGATTTTTCCCCTGCCAGTTGTCGTTCGCTTTGGCCGGGTTATCTATGATTTTGATTACACCTGCCGCGATGTCGTCGATAAACGTGAAATCCCGTTTCATCCGGCCCAGGTTATACACATCGATGGGTGTGTCTTCCAGGATATTTTTGACAAATCTAAATATGGCCATATCGGGCCTGCCCCAGGGCCCATACACCGTGAAAAACCGTATTCCGGTGGTGGGTATACCGTATAAATAGCTGTAGGAATGGGCCATGAGTTCCATACTCTTTTTGGTGGCGGCATATAAGCTGATGGGATGATCGACATTATGCCTGACGGAAAAGGGCATTTCTTCGTTCAGGCCATATACGGAAGAACTGCTGGCATAAACCAGGTTCTTTATCCTGTGGAGCCGGCTTACTTCCAGGATGTTAATAAAACCGACGATGTTGCTGTCAATGTAGGCAAAGGGATTCTCCAAGGAATACCGGACTCCCGGCTGGGCTGCCAGGTGACATAGAGCATCGAATTTTTCCTGCTCAAAGAGTTTCAGAAGATTATCCTTATCTTCCAGGTTTATCTTGATGAAGGTGTAATTCGCCTGGGTTGAACTCCGGACCGGTTGATTATAGATGATTTTATCTCTGCGGATCCCCGCATTCTCCAACCTACCGAATTTCAGATTTATATCGTAATAGTCGTTGATATTATCAAGACCGGTTATTTCATCGCCCCGGGCGGCAAGCTCCTTTGCCACGTGAAAACCGATAAATCCGGCTGTCCCGGTTACTAATATTTTCAACCTGCCGCTCCTTTATCCTGAATTTCACATACGTCGAGTCCCTTTTTCCGGTATTTCCGGCCGCATTTGCCGCAGGTGGCGGTTTCTTCCGATAGACCATCCGCCTTGAGATTCAGCTTCGTGCCACAGGCACACATCCAGCCGGCCAGCCTGGCGGGGTTGCCTGTTACCAACCCGTAACCGGGGACATCCTTCGTAACCACCGCCCCGGCGCCGACAAAGGCATATTTGCCGACGGTAACACCGCAAACAATAGTGGAATTGGCTCCCAAAGACGCACTCTTCTTCACCAAAGTTCCGATATAGAATTCCGGTCCCCGCTGCGGGAATTCACTCCTGGGATTCAGGATATTGGTAAAGACCATGGAGGGCCCGCAAAACACGTAATCTTCCAATTCGACGCCTTCGTAAACCGAGACATTATTCTGGATCTTCACAAAATTACCGATCGTTACATTATTGCCGATATTGACATTCTGTCCTATGCTGCACTTTTGCCCGATTCTCGCGCCACTCTGCACATGGGAAAAATGCCATACTTTTGTGCCTTCCGCAATGTCCACATTTTCATCTACGCAGCTGGTTTCATGAACAAAATAGTTTTTTCCGTCTTTCATCGTTTTTCCTCATTCAGTAAATAGTCCTGGGCCTTTTCAAGTACCTTTAATACCCGCAGCCCCTCCCTACCGTCGGTTTCGGGCCTGCTGCGCGTTTTTACACAATCTACAAAGTGAAGCAGTTCCTCCCTTAAGGGCTCCTTTTTCTCAAAATCGACCACGATAGACTCGGCTTTATGGGCCACCGGGATATTCTGCTCGTCAAGCTCGATTTTGTGCGGATAGATCTTGAGTTTTTCCTCACTCACATCATCGAAGACAGCCATCTGTTTGCTGCCCACCACCACCAATTTTTGCTCTTTAAAGGGATGAAGCCAATTTACAAAAATATGGCTTTTTACCCCGTTTTCAAATTCCAATGTCGTCAGGGTGGTATCGAAAATCCCGGAATTGACATACGCACCGCCGTGGGCTTCGACCTTGAGCGGCTCCTTTTCATTCAACAACATCAGGATCAAGGAGATGTCATGCGGCGCAAAACTCCACAGTACATTCTCTTCTATTCGCAATTTGCCGATGTTCAAACGGTTGGAATAAACATAGCGGATCGCCCCGATTTCGCCCGCATCGACCAATTCTTTCAGCTTGACCACAGCCGGGTGAAACCGGAGAATATGGCCCACCATTAAGATGCGATTCTCTTTTTCGGCAATTTTTACCAGTTCTTCGCCCTCCCTTACGGTAAGCGCAAGGGGCTTTTCCACCAGTACATCTTTCCCCGAAAGCAGATATTTTCGTGCCATTTCAAAGTGTAGTGAAGCCGGTACGGCAATTACTACTCCTGCTATCTCCGGGTTGTTTAAAATATCCGCTTCATCATCGACATATGTAACCCCGGGAAAATCTATTTTTCTCTGTTTGACCATGCTGCCCGAGAGTTCGAAAACAGAGTGGAGCACTCCCATTTCTTCAAGGTTTTTCAGGTGATTTTTCCCCCAATAACCGGCGCCGATTAACGCGATTGTTCGCTCTATTTTAATCTTTTACTCCTTCAATAAGCATCCTCCTAAAAAGGCTTGTAAGATTGCCGCGGAGGGGTTTCCTATTTTACCATGTCGTCTTTAATTTGTCACTAACTTCGGCTTAAAAAAACGCCTTTGACATTTGCGGGAAAGGCGAATATAATATTTTCTCCTGGAGGTAGACATGATCGAATTGCCCGAGCACATACAAATTGAAGAGGTTCCCATAGAAAAAAGATACCGGAGTGTCACCGCCGGATTGATACGGCGTATAAAAATCCTCTACGATGCGATCTACAAAAAATTCGGCAAAGAGGGCCTGGACCTGATACGGGAAGTGGGGGATGAATATGGGCGGGAAATAGCGGAACGGGCCAGAAAAAAAGTTAAAGCCGGTGACCTCGAATCGGTTGCCCTGTACGTTATCCGCATATTTAATACGCTGCGAGGAAATGGGGAAGTGGTGGAATTCTCCGATAAGAGAGTGGTCATTCGGGTCCGGGAGTGCCCATATCCCTGGGAGACGCCCGAGATGTGCGAAGCCCATACCCGGATGGAGAAAACCCTGGTGGAAACCCTGGGCAAAAATCTCCGCTATAGAATCGACAAATCGATCCCAAAGGGGGATTCCTACTGCGATCATGTTATCGAGATTATAGACCCGAACCAACAATAATGGTTAAAAAGAGAGATTACGAATTTATTACCAATAACGTAATTGTGCTTTACGATGATATGTTTCCCCTGTATATCGTAACCGGAGAAAAAAATCTTTTAATCGACTCCGGCGCCGCTGTTAAGGCCCCGGAGGTTGTTGCCCGTATTAATAAAATCCTGTCCGGGAGCAGCACGGCAGGGAACGGTAAAATCGACACCCTTTTGCTGACCCATTCCCACTGGGACCACACCGGGGCGGCCTTCTATCTACAGCAAAAGTACGGTTTCGATGTGATCGCCTCCCAACGAACCGCCGCTTTATTACAAAAGAGAAAAGTGGTCGCCCTTATCGATCGTTTGAACCGGGGATATAAAGAACTGATAAAATCGACCGTGGATATTCCCTTCGATTTTCCGAAAAACCTCCAGGCAGTGAAAGAAGGTGACAACATCCGGGCCGATTCCGCAAATGTTTTCACCGTGTTTGAAACGCCCGGTCACACAAGATGTTCCATTGCTTTTTTACTGCGCCCGGGTAAGGTATTATTCCCGGGAGACGCGGTGGGATTAATCGATGATAAGGGCAGAATCAGGCCCCTCTTTTTTTCTAATTACGCCCAATATGAAAACTCTTTAAAAAAGCTTATCAACTTAGACGCGGAGATTCTGGCTTTTTCCCATAATAAATTTATCAAAGGGAAAGATAAGGTAAAAAAACACTTAGAGAATTCCTTAGAACAGGCCCGGGGTGTCAAAGACCTGATGCTGGAGTTTCTCAAGAAAGAGCAGGATACGGCCAAAATCGCCGGGGCGATTTAC
>JAGLQA010000372.1 GCA_023137075.1 Candidatus Aminicenantota bacterium | reverse complement strand
GAGGCGGGTGGCACCCGCAACCCAGGATGTCAACAAACGATGTTTGCTTTCAGAAAAAAAATTTTCGTAAGAGAACACGATTTTACCCTAATTAGTAGTATAGAGAAACCTATATTACTAAAATTCAGGTATTTCCATGTCGGCTTTCCCCACAAATTTTCTTGAGGAGCCAAATTTATTTGTCAAAGCTTTTTCTGAGATACTCATAGGCATTAGATTAAAAACTTCCAGGATTAGAATTGCTGTTATGAATTGGAGACCTTTGAGATGGCACGAAGTGCCTTATATGGCTCCCCGCGCCGCGGGGTACGCAGTTGGTTATAGATTGAAAAAATCCATGGAACGGTACTGCAGCGCTTCCTGCACATGGTTGATTTTGATATGTTCGGCGGTTTCCAGGTCCGCGATGGTCCTGGAAATCTTTAAAATTTTAAAATAACTCCTGGCACTGAGATCCAATTTTTCAACCGCCATTTTCAGCAATCCTTCACTCTCACGATCAAGGACGCAAAACCGCTTGATTTCTTTGTTGTTCATCTGGCCGTTAGCGAAAATGAGCTGTTTCCGTATATTCTTAAATCGATCAAGCTGAATATTCCGGGCCCTTACCACCCGGTCTTTGATGGCCGCGGAACTCTCGGCTTTCCTGTTTGAGGTGATTTCATCGATGTTTACTTTTTTAACTTCGATTTGCAGGTCGATGCGGTCGAGTAAGGGTTTGGAAATCCGGGAATAGTATCGTCTCTTTTGGGCCGGTGTGCAATTGAAATAATCCGGGTCTCTAATGCCGACGGAGTCTTCGCAGGGATTCATGGCCCCTACCAACATAAACTTTGCCGGGTAGGTGTGGGAGGTCAGCGACCGGGAGATGGTTATTTCGCCGTCTTCCAGGGGTTGCCTCAATACTTCTAAGGCAGATTTTTTGAAATAGGGCAGTTCGTCTAAAAACAATACGCCGTTATGGGCCAGGGAGATTTCTCCCGGCGCCGGGTATTTGCCGCCGCCGCTGATTCCCACGTCGGAGATGGTGTGGTGTGGTGAACGGAAGGGGCGTTTGTAAACAAGATTGTGCCGGTTATTTAAGAGCCCGGCCGAGCTGTAGATTAAGGAGGTTTGCAGGATCTCTTCATCGGTCATATCGGGCAGGATCGAAGGCAAGGCTTTTGATATCATGGATTTCCCCGATCCCGGGGGGCCAATCATCAGTAGGTTGTGGAAACCGGCTGCAGTAATCTCTACTACCCGTTTCGCTAAGTACTGGCCCTTTATTTCGCAAAAATCGACCTCCGGTTCCCGGGTTTCGCTTTTTCGTTCCCGGTATTTGTATTTTTCAAAGGATTGCGGGTCCAGGGCAAATCCAATCACCTCATTCAGATTTTTCAGGGCATAGGAATCGATCTCTTTCACAAAAGAGGCCTCATTGCCGTTTTTATAGGGAATGACCACTCCCCGGTAACCTCTTTTTTTGGCAAAAATCGCCAGGTTTAAGATACCTTTTACCGGCTTTAGTTCGCCGTTCAGGTTCAGTTCGCCGTAGAACAGGTAGTTATCAAACACATCGCTTTCTAAGAGGCCCATGTTTTTGATGATACCCACCGCGATGGGCAGGTCTAAGGAAGAGCCTTCTTTTCTCACGTCTGCCGGAGACAGGTTCACCACTATCTTGGTACTGACCGGGTAGTCGAAGCCGGAGTTTTTAATGGCAAACTTGATTCGTTCTTTGCTCTCACTCACGGCGTTATCCGGGAGTCCCACAATCGTAATACCGGGAATACCCTTTGAGAAGCCCACTTCCACTTCCGTCGCAATCACTTCCAGGCCGTTTATAACAATCGAATTTAAATTACTAACCATAAAATCCTCTTAACTTTAATTTAGGAAACCGGGATACAGCCTGACCATGCGTACCCATATACAGGTAAAAAACAGGAAAATGTTCCTATCTTCAATGCTTTCTTATATCACATATAACTTTTTTTTTCAATAAACTTTCAGATTTATTATATGTACAACTCAGTTAACGTGGGGTTTCATACCGGTCAATTTGTTAAAAATATAAACGAGTCGGAATTATAATTTTTTTGAAAAAAGAAAAAAATGGATAGAATATTTTTGATAGATGTGGTATTATATTTAATAAAAATTGTTGAGAGAGAAAATGATCGAATATCAAAAAGTTTTTAATTTGCCGAACTGGTGGACCGGAGATTTTGAGAAAACGAAAAAAAAGTTTGAAGAAGAAGTGGATAAAATCAATATATCTGAAAAAAAAAGAGCCATGATTTTGAAAGCCGGGAATGTTGCAACACAACAACATGCCAACCAGGAAAGGGCAGACGGTTCCGAATATGTTGTCCATCCGTATCGGGTATGTCTATCTTTATTGCTGGAATTTGAAGTGACCTCGATGGATCTTTTAGCAGCCGCGCTGCTCCACGATATCCTTGAGGATGCAAAAAGTTATGAATCGAATGATATGGAGAACGATTTTGGGCAAAACGTTAAGGAGATCGTTGATAGTATCACACGGGTGGAAGGTGAGAAACGGCCGAAAAAAGGTGACAGCCTAGGAGATAGTTATTATCGAAAAATTATCAGTGCCGGTACTAACTCTATAATTATTAAGATTGCCGATAAGCTGGACAATATCCGCGACGCTCTAAACCATCCGAGATTGGAGAAAAGGAGAATCTATATAAGGGAATGTCAAACTATATTCTTACCTCTCGTGGAAAAACTTGACGATCCGAAAAAGGAGAAGATTAAACAACTTTTTGAAGAAGCGATGTTAAACCACTCCTGTTACATCGATCAGTTGCTTCTTTTTAATCCTGGACTCAATTATTGGATAACCGGTGATAATGTACACAGGGTTAAAATCACTTTGAGTAATGATTTTTCGGCAGTTGACCTGGCAAAAAGTATCGCTGCCGCTATTATCGATAAGATAGACAACGCCCGGGTGGACTTATTGCTCTATGCCGCTAACCTGCCTGAATTTCTTAATAACCCGTCGACGAAAAAATTGTGGGCCCGGGTCAGAGAACAACTGCGGGTTTTAATAGAATTATTGTCCCTTCAAATTACTCCCGAATGGCTAAAACCGGTTTTACATGACCCGGCATATTTACTTGCTGTAATACATTCCCGGCTTTTTATGCCTGCCAACTGGCTTTTTCCGCTGTGGCAGGAAGATTACGGCCTCCACATACTCGATGCAAATAAAGAGTTTTATAATATTCTATATGGGGGAAAAAGAGCCGGGAAATGGATGGAAAATCTGCGATTAGTACTAAGCAGCAGGGGAGCGCTGCTGCGTTTTACAAGTGGGTACGGCTCTTATTATGCCCGGTCCATCCTATCGGAAATAAATAAAACCCCGACAGATAGCCCTAACCTGCTTTCGATGCGCTTATTATCCGAATACTTAGATGCTGAAACCGTTGACAATATTCGGCAGAAAATCGATTCTTCCAAACTATGGCAGCAATTTAACCGGCAGGTAAATCGCCGGTCCTCAAAAGAAGATGACGTAGAGATTACCGGCTCTCGAAAAACCCTTGAAGTATGCGAGAAAATGAGAGCGCCGTTGTTCAGGCTCTGCCGCATCCTGAGGGAACATGCACAAATACAATGTGTCGAGGGTCATCCTGTATGGATTAACTATAATGCTGTTGAAATCGGGAAACGTAAAACATTTTTCCGGGATGCCCTTAAAAAAATAAATAAGAGCACAACTTTCGACGATTTGAAAAGTTGCGGTATTCATGTGCAGATCGAACGTCTTGATAAAGTTCCGGTCTTAACCGTTGAGCCGGAAAAATGGGATGCCTTAAAAAATAGGATGCCCGAAGTAAGCGATGAAGAAAGGGCGGAAATAGGAAAAGATAATTATTCCGCCGTGGCTATTTTTGATACCCTGTTAAAGCAAAAGCTTGAGCAAAAGGAGAAGAATCCTATATGGATGCCTCGGGTCTACCGTGTTATAGATACGATGGCCGATTTTGATCCTTTAAATGTCCAACCCATTACCATCTCGTTTCAAGCAGAAGAAAAAATTAAGGATTTAAAAATCTACCTGCCACTTCCCGGCGCATATAAAAAAACTAAAACGTATATTGAAATGCAGAAGAAGAGAAAGACCATTATCGCACGATATATCACCGCAACGATATATAACCATGTTGTGACCTTAGGTATATATTCGGCTTCAGTAGATTGTTCAACCCAAAATAAAGATAGAGCTTTCCTGTGCTTCACAAATAAAGAATTGGAAGTGTTGATTTTTCAGTTGTCCGAAAAGCTTCGCTATAAACAACAATACAGTAGTTATGTGGAAAAATTTAATTTTAAGAAATTCTCTATTAAATCGGCTTTAAATGCCCGGAAATCTATTAAATTTATTGACAGGGATATTGAGTATGGCTCTTTCTTAGGGATCGATATTGGTGGCACTGACACCAAGGTAAGCCTTTTTTGCAGTGGAGATCTGGCATTTAAAAATAACCCGCTTTTAACATTCAGGTCTTTTGAGCCTGGACTAACAGGAATCCCCATTCCTGCCGGAAAATTTTGTAAAAGAATTATCGATAAGGTTGGGACTTATTTAAATTCGATGGGTAATGATGAATTCAGATGGGAAAAACTGGATGGCGTCGGTATATCATGGCCTGGGGCTGTAAGAAACTCTAAGATTGTTACATATTCGAGAGTTTTAGAGAAGCTTTCATTTGATGTTGGAGAAAAAAACGTAAATATAAAACCGGAATCCTCACCCACAGAGATCCATTCTATAGATTTAGCCGGAGTATTTTATCAAGAACTTCACAAAAAAATTAAGAACATACCTCAATCATTTATAGTTAGCCTGGAAAATGACGGTAATTCGGAAGCTTATGGTAACTTCTGTCATTTAACGAAAAGCAGCAATCACACTGTGGGTGGGAAGTTAATCATAAAATTGGGAACATCTACGGCTGGTGGATATATTCATCCATCCAGTGCGCTTTCACCTCTTGTTACTGAGTTTGCCAAGATAATTCTTGATTTTAATATTAAAAAGGAGCCTTCTTCCGAAATCCAGGGACCGGTTCGAGAATTTGTATCCTCTATTGCGGTTCGAAAACTATCGCGAACATTTAAATTTAAAGGAGAATTGGTCTTTGGTAATATGAGATGCAATTGCTGCCGCGTTGCCATGAATGATTCCGATTTTCGGAAAACCCGCATTGAGGCTGTTGAAATAGGTAAACTACTCAATTTCTTTGTAAACATCCAGGATGACCGGTTAAAAAATGATTTTCTAAATGAGCTTGTAATATTTGACAATCAATATGCGAAGGTGACCTCAGAGAAACTAATCGGTATTCTTGCAGGGTTACTCCGGGACGATGGGAAAATGAAGGAGGAATTAATTCGATATATTAACGATAGAGGAGAAGAAGAATTCAATAGGCATTACAAAAATGACAGTAATATTAGTAAATCGGCTGATTTAACCTGGAAACTCGGTTTATCCCGGTTGCAGCTTCTTTTTCAATTGGACTCATTAGCCGGATCGTTTGTTCCGGGGCAAATTCCCCGGGATTTTGATTTTGAAATTTTTGCGGAAAAAATAATCGGGTCTGTTGCCTTATTCAGCCAGGTTGGATTACACATTTCCCATTTAGTGGTAACACTTTATAATATATTTAAAAAAGAAAGATTTAATGAAGTGATTTTGGCAGGCGGTGTATTGAGAAATGAGACGGGTAAGCTGGTAATAAAGCAAACCGAAGCTTTTCTTGATAAATACTATGACAAGATTTTCGGCCCTCAAAAGCATCTTAAACCCGGTTCCGTAAGGCTGGCTGTAACTGTTGAGAGTCCGGATACCATAGCGCCTTTCGGCGCGGCCATGGCCGCCAATCGTCTCCATAAAATGAACAGCCTGGCTGTTATGGAGAAGGAGATCGATTTCAGGGTGAGAAATCTGAAACCCGGCGAAATCCTCTCAATCAGAGATTTAAAGGAAATATTTAAGCAATCACGGGTTAAAAGGGAGGATATTCAAGGATACCTGGATTTACTGATTTTAGAATCCAAACTTCTGCAGCAAAATGCGGATAAGGAGGTTTATGTAAAGGCGTTAACTACGGAATAGTGAGAGACCATGTTAAGCGTATTATTAATTTAAACGATAAATAAATAGCAAGGAGGGAAAAAAATGGAAGAACTTATCTATAGCAAAACAGAAGAAGAGATCGAGGAAAGGTTTAAAAGTTTTATAAAACGGCTGTTAGATGCTCAAAGTTACGATTTTATTAAGGAAAAAATACTATTTTCTCGCAAGACCCTGGCGGCGACTCTCAAAAAGTTTTGTGAGATCATAATAGATGAGCTTGCTTGTGATTCCTGTACCGTCCACCTTCAGATGTATGATTCAAAAATGATGGATGAAAATTTTTTAAATGAAAAGATTTATGAACATTTACTAAAAATATCAAAAAGATTTGTAGAAAGTATAATAAAACCGTCGCTTGATACTAAACTTCAGAATGTATTTTTGGTATTAACAGAATGGGTGAAGGCGGAATTAGGCAGGAAAATTTCAAAAGGGACTATCGATTCGGAGTTAAATCAGTTAATTAACTCGCAGCTTAATAACCAATACGAACATCTAAGAGATAAAGGCACTGGATATTTGAAGGAATTGATAAAATACCGTATCGATCTACTAAAAAATCCTTTAACCTTTCCATATTGGGCATATGAAAAGGGGATTGCCGCACCGGTTGCGGCTAACCACAATAGCCCCTGGCTGCCGATTTTTAACCAGGAGATGAACGAGCTAAAATATCTTACCCTATTTGGCGGTGTGACCAAAGATATATTCCAGGAGCATGTGGCCAGGGTGAAAGATACATTAAATATTCGTGGTACAAGAAATTTCGGGAAATTGGGAAAAGCCGACATGGTTGTCTGGAACAATACTGCCTGGAAACATGTTTTCAAGAACTTCTACGGTATTCCGTTACGGATACATTCAGGAGGAGAGGTGATTGGGGTATTGAAGGTGGAGAATAAATGGACTTATGGGCAAGCTGAGGAAGAAAAAATAATCGAAGATCTATTAAAAAATCCTCCGGACTCAGATTTAATCAAAGGGATTCGTGAAAAAATAGATGAAAAATTGCGCAAAACCAAAGATATTGAATCCCTGAATGTTTCTCTCTTATCACTGGCTTATCTTGAGAATGATTTAGAGTCTGATGAATGTAGTAAGGGAGGCAGTAATTTAAAAAAACTGGTTTTTACTCCTTATCCCGATTATATATTAAGAATCTACGATAAAGTTTTCGAAGATTTGTCTTTCCTTGAAAAAAAAGATTTTGATCTTTTGGCTAACTTGGGGAAATCGATTCCTGAGGAAAAAGACGATGAGAAATCAAAGGTTTTTTTTGATAAGAAAATGGCATTAGTCTCTGTTTTTAATTACCTTGCAATGGTTCTGCCCCAAAGTAGTGAGGGAGAATATACGGAAAAAAAGGAAGCTATCGAGGCGTATATAAGTGGTTTGGAAAAACTTAAAGATTATGATAGTGAATATGGTAAACTTAAATCTTTAGTTGATATAATATCAACTCATTTTAGTTCAATATTAAAAAAGATACTTAATTCTAAAATTGACTCCTTAATACCATCCGGGGATGAGCGCGCCCCGATGCAGTTGTTTACCGGGAGTCTAAAAGACGAAAGAAGACTATGGGATTGTTTGAAGAAAGATGAAAAGTCTACACTATTGGACTACTTGAAGGTTGAAGATAATTTTGATGATCTGAAAAAGAAAATGGGAAAATTTTATGATGTTTTTAGAACACACATTTATAAAAAAATTGAATATAAGGAAAATGGCAGCTTTTCTCTCTCAGAGGAAGATAGAAGTAATCTTTTGATTGAAATTGAAAAAGTTAATCCATCCAACAACAAGGTGAAATTTGAGTCTATTAAAATTGAAAATCGGAAGGAATTGAAACTTCCTGATTTCCATTTTAAAGTAACCTTAACATACCAAAAAAAGAAAGTACAAGAGAGTGAGTCGAACGAGAAGCATACCTTTGATTTCTATATGGTGATTTTACCTACCAGGGCAGAAATTAAAACGGGGTTTCTAGCAAAGAAAAAGCAAAAATATTATGAAGAAGTCAATGAAATCTGGCTAAATCCAAAAAAAAATAATGCTATCAAGTTACTTGATTTTTGTAAGCACAGGGAAAAGTATAGAAACAGGTCCCGGGGCGAATTTGTTATTTTCGAGGATTTGTCCAAAGAGATCAAGGTGACAGACCTTATCATCGACCGCCTGGCAGCCCGCATCCAGGCTTTTACCAACGCATTACCTTTGGCCGAATTCACTACCGAGGATACCTTTAAATTAAAGTGGGCGGCCTTTGAGATCGGCAAGGTCATCGAGCGGGAGATTTCTTACCGGGCCAATCGCCAGGATGATCCTATACCATTGACCGCCATGGAATTTTACCGCATACCCATCAGCGATCTTGGTTTTATCGATGACCTGCGCAAAAGAAGACACAGCGTGAAAAAAATTGGTGATAATATCGATGTCTACCTGAATAATATTATTTCTCAACTGACCATTTCAAATGATGTGGAATATACATCACGGATAAAGGGGTACAGAAGTTCACTGCAAAGGATTGGAGAGAGGTTCGATGGCTATGTCAGAGGTAATATCGCCATCTGGGTATATTTGCTTTCTCTTGTGGTTTGTGAAAAGGAATTAATGACAAAGAATTTTAAAGATGATGAAGAAGAAAAATTTTTAAAGAACCTTGAACAATTCAGAAAAAATATTGAAGAAACGATGGATAACGATAAATGTTCGGTGTTTCAATATTTTTCTAAAAAAGATGAAAACGGTGAAATTAAACCTATCCCTTTCTGGGGCGATGCAAAGTTTGATTCACCACCATTCCTGGAGGAGAGTGAACTGGAAGATTACGTTGACTCCATAAATTATTTAAAAGGACTTCTGCCATTACTGAAAAATAATGGAAACAACGATCTCATAAAAAGAGAAATCGAAGCAAAGATAGAAAAAATAAACAGGTTCAACAAGATAATTTTTAAAGAGAAAGCTGATGATAGAAAAGAGTCATCACTAAAAGAATTGCTGGATGTACTTGAGGATTATGTTAATAAACGTTACTCTGGAGATAATAAAAAACAGCTTTGCAAAGATCGGTTGAAATTTTTTATAAAAAAACATAAAAAAATAATAAAAAAAGTTCTTCATAGAACATTGATGAATCTGGAAAATGGACTAGAAAAAAATTGGGAAAGCAATAAGGAAATTCGTAAATTCAGGCTTATAGAAGCTTTTAACCGTATCAGGATGAACCTGGAAAGGGAGGGTTACCATACAAAAGAATTTATCGATATTAAAGAAACTGATGACGTAATCAAATATTTTGAGAAAAAAAACAAAATGTGTGAACTGCTTAACATGTTGGTCCTACGCAATTACTCCCATTATATTAGAGACTCTGTTTCCTTATTAATACAAATTGCGAATCTTTTGAAGAATAGCGGTAACGTCGATGCTTACATTAAATTTAAAAACTTCTACCGGCAGTGCCGCGAACTACGGGAATTCCTCTGCATGCCATATCAACAAGCGCAGAGTAAAGGAAAAGACCGGTTAGAAAAAATTTTCAGCATTGGCAAAGAATTTGACGATAAGCAAAATGTCTGGCAAAAAATAAAAGATTTCATCGACAAATATAAAACGGGAACGGTTTTCGGAAAAGAAGAAAAAGACGTTTTGTTATTAAATTCAAAAGCTATCTATAAACGGATTCGTATGATGAATAACATTTTGCATCGGCAAATCCCTTCTTCTCTCCTCGATTGGGAGTTGGGCCGTTTCGATCTTTATGGAGCCCGCATGAATTGCCTCTTTAAGAACCAGGTGTTCCTGCTTTTTGAACTAATATGGAACAAGGGGGATCCGTTTTTCTTCTTCGAACCAAAAGCCGGGAATCTCGAAGAGTATCACCCTTTTCATAAAGAAAAAGAAAATGATAAAGAAAAAGAAAATGATAAAAACAAAAAAAAGGTGGGAAAAGAGGAAGAAATAGATACGAATAAATATCGTCAGCGCTGGTTATGCCTGCGCACCAATGTATTGACGGGAGAGTACAATGCCTGCCAGATAGCTGCTTTGATCGACCCGGACACCCCGGATCCCGGGTATTGGGAGCATATTAATCGTTATAATCTCAAGTGTGTGCAATACGTATTAGGAAAAATTTTCAACAAATTTGAATGTAAAACTGCAAATAAATACATCCATTACTCATGGCACCGCCACCTGATTAGCGAATGTTATCGCCGCTGGTTTAAGGAATCTGCCGATCTGTTTCAACTGGAAAGTGAAGAACAGGATGAAAAGGATGGTATGACGAAATGGTATGGTTCCTTCCTTTTTGCGGGAGTTATCAGTCTTCTCATGCTTTTAGCGAGATGTATGGTTGATGTCAAAAATAAAGAATGGGATAACAACCGCCACGGCTTTCATAAAAATGCACTGATAAGTATTCAGGAAGAAATAGAAGACCCTAAAACAGAACCGAATCTTTTTTTAAACATCATGACTGATCTGGCCGCTGTTATTAAGTGTGGAGAAGGGTATTCAAACGATATAAAAAAGGAGTTTATGGGAGATAAATTTTTTTCACAGATCCCTTTCGAATGTAATTGCAAAGGCAACGGCCGAAATTCTCAAAATAGAAACAATTCTAAACTTCTATTTACCTGCAATGGTAAAAAAGCTGACAAATGCAACTTATATAAAAATGCTTTAGGTCTTATCGATAATATAACAACAAGAATAAAAGATAAAAAGAAAATCCCGGATGATTCAAACAATAATTCTTCAAATTCTGAGAATTCTCCGGGAGATGCAGGAAAACCTCCTGCTGATGATGTAAATATAGATTTAAAGATTTTCGAAAAAATTAAGACGAACATCGAAAGTGAGAGAAGTTTCTTTGCAACACTTCCAACGGACTCTACTATCAAAGGATATCAAATGCCGCTATTCTTTCTGAATGCCGATCTTAAAGACTCTTTCGGTCATGATAATGTTCAAAATATCAAAAAAATTTTAAATGATTTGGGCGAAAAACTAGCAAAACCAGAGGAAAAGATAACAGAGAATTTCTGGGCATTTATTTATCGCACTTTAAAACGTATTCGCCGCGAGCAAAAAACCTATCTTTTTGATATGGGGGATAAAGCGAAAAATGATGCCGGTCTGTGGCTGCGGAGTAAAAAAGAAGTTATAGAGAGGATCAAAAATTATGTACTTCTTTTCTCGGGAAAGGACATCCACAAAGATAATAAGCACATGTTTCTCGGCTGGAATGCCCATGACCTATACTATTACATCCGTTCCCTCATTCCCGTGGAAATCCAGGTGCGCACTGAGTTAACCAACACCTTTGCCGTTCAATACCACGACAGCATTTACAAAGTACAGCCCCCGGTTGGAACTGAGTTTGCCCAGGCCATGATACGGGATGCCGGTGAGAGCCTTGATAAGATAGACAAGGAGGTTGGTGTGGATTACGAAGATTACATCCTTAAGTACCGCCACACAATAAAAGAGGAGATGGAAGAAGACAAAAAATAATTAAGTTTGAACTTTGAATTTTTATGAAATCTGTCTATTGATTAGATTAAGGATAAATGTTATCATTAAATAAACCTTAAAAGGAGTTTGCATAAGAGAAAAATGAGTAAAGCATATTTTGAAGAGGATATCCTGCGTTACTGCCGCCAGGTGGTTCTAAAAGCCATGAACCATGTGCGAGCAAATATGCGCGGCTCGAAACGGTTACAGTTGAAAGAGAGCGTGGAAAATATCGACGTTGAGAAAGATAAACAAAATATCACAAAAGCCGTCGATAAAGAGGCGGAAAACCTGATTATTGCCTCATTGTCGAAAAAATTTAAAAAATTGCCCGGCATCAAAGCTTTTACCGTCTTCTCGGAAGAATTGGGTATCCATACTTTCCCGGAAAGTGCGAGAGAGGAAGATGCGGAACTGGTGATTTTTATCGATCCCATTGACGGTACCGAATTTATCGAGAGTCTGCAGGGCGGCTGGTGCCTTATGGCGGTTTATGACCGCAAAGCAAATGATGTAATCGCGGCAGTGGCCGGCGATATTTTTTTAGACAGGCTGTACTGGGCCTCACGGAACGGCCCGGCGGAAGCCCTCGATTTCACCACCCATTCCTGGTTCAAATTGGACGGCGGTCCCAATCCCAGGACATCCCTGAACGGGGCCAGGATCAATTTTCTCACCACTAAAGTGGGCAGGTACCGGTCGGTAGCCAACCAGACCAGGCTTTTAGATGCCGTTAAAGAAAATAACGGCCGTATCAACCTCTCCTGGGGATCGAACTTAATCATCCAGGTTGCCGCCGGTTATGCCGATGCAGCCGTCGAATTCACAAAAGGATTTGCTACGTACGACATCTTGCCGGGTTTTTTCATAGGTAAAAAAGCAGGGCTGACCATACTGGACCTTGATGGAAAGCCGATCGAAACGTGCCTTGATTTAGATGAAATTTTTGCGACCTATCGTAACGATTCCACTAAGCCGAAACGGACAAAATTTGTAGCTGCAAAGAACGAAGCGCTTGCCCGTCAGATTTTAACACTGATCGATAAATAGAAATGAACCTGACCTATTCTTTTGATAAGAACAGGAAAGTACCGGATGTAGTGTTGCAACTTCCCTTAGTGGAAATTAACAATGTGGTCCTTTCTTTAGCAAACCGGGAGTTGCGAAACCGCAGCGGATTATTCCAGAAGAAACACATTTTAGGGACGCAAAAAACACGAGATCGTAAGGAAAAACTGGCTGATCTTAACATTGAAATCCCGGAACATTTCCGTCAAAATTTTGAGATGGATGATGTTTTTTCAATAGATAAGAAATACCTTGTTGTGGGAGTAGGAGATTGTACGGCAAATCTCTTCCGGCCTTCATTCGATGCCTCGAAAGAAATTCCCCTATTCTTCCTCGAAGATGAGCCTATCAAGCAAAAAGAATATTATGCATTTATTGTACAAAGGGGAAAAAAGGAACCGGAGATCGGAATTAAAAAAATCACTTTCCAGGATGAAACGCCCCTGGAAGATAGGAAGGTAATCGATAACCTGGAATGGCTTTTCTGTTCCACTCCACTTGTCTATGATGGGGGTGTGGTACCGGACCTGGAAATGGTTGTGAATGATTATGATCTACGGCATACATTTGGAAGGGACGCTAAAAAAGTTACAGATGAGCTGTATCTTAGTTTGCGAGACGGTTACGATAAATTTGTTAAAATCCTTGAGTCGAAAAAATCCAAAATTTTGTCCTTTGGCCCGGAAGTGGAATGGTATCATGCCGGTATCGGTGTTAAAGAAAACTGCGTCATCCTAATCCATAATACGGGCAGCCTGATGGATCTGGCATTGAAATTTAAAGAACATGGCGTAGAAAACGCAGTATTATTAGATAGTGGGGGAAGTCCTGTAATCTGGGCTAATTGGACGAAAGGAGGCGTACTCGCTCATAATTTTAATTACAGATCCAAAAGAGGAGCAGTAATTATTGTTGAAATTTCTTAAATTTGAAATCAAACGGCTACTCCAGGTGATTCGCAGTGTCCTGAAAAGGGTTCCGGATTCAACTGCCGGCTTTACCGGCGATAAAAGCAAAAGCGCCGGTGGTGTCCCGGGTACATGCTTCGCGGTTGGTTTTCCCCCCCGGATGAACCAGGCTGCCGGCTTTCCACCACAATTTCGAAAGCAGGTGGGGGAAACGGACAAGGGGTTTTGAGAGCCATCGCGGCATCTTAGGGAACAGGTGCGCCATATGGGCCTGGGCGGCGAAAACCGACCACCGCTCACTGGGGGCAATGTGTTCGATTAAAAACCCGCCATACTGCAGCATATTGTAGATGCCCAAATGGGTGTGATGGTAATAGCTGTCGCCGTGGAAAGGTTCTAAAAAGGCAACCGTGCCGATCAATTTCCCACCTGGTTTTAACACGCGATAGGCTTCACGTATCATCACGAAGGGAAAGCGAATGTGCTCCAGCACAGCCACCGAAAGAATAAATTCGAAACTGTTATCCTTAAAGGGAAGCGAGTGGCCGTCACCCAATATCGGCGCCCCGGGAGTGTGGTAATCCAGGCCCACGTATTCGAAACCGGCATGTTCGTTTACTTGCCGGTGAATAGTGTAACCGCAGCCCAGGTCTAACATCAGGCCGGCTTTGTTCTTTGCTTTCGGAAAATAACTCAGCAATTCTTTTGAGAGATGGTAGGGTAGGGTGATGCCGGTGAAATCGACCTCCGGCTCCGGCTTTGCCGCCAATAGTTTAAAATCGAATCCCGGTTCCGGGAGCAGATCGGTTTCCAATTCGAATTCAAGCTTGCATTTTTTTCTTTTTTTCAGACGTAAGTCTAAGGAGCCGGAATTTGTATAGTCATATTCGGTATTGCAGTGTTGACAGGC
>JAGLQA010000371.1 GCA_023137075.1 Candidatus Aminicenantota bacterium | reverse complement strand
CATGAAAAAACCTATTGGACCATAAAAGTCCGTGACCGGTTCGGAACCACCGTTTTTGCCGATCCGCGCTGCATTCATACAACAGCTCAAAAAATTTCTCCTTCTATCTCTATTACTGCTCCGGATTTTGGCGCAACCGTAATGGGACAGGTAGAAATCCGGGCCGCGATACAAGATGACAGCGAAATAAGCAGGGTGAACTTTTACGTGGATGGCAGCCTGATCCACCAGGCGGATCGTGCGCCTTATATGTGCACATGGGATACCACATCATATTTAAACGACAACCATGTTCTGAAGGTAACGGCATACGATACCGGCGGTTCTTACAAATCGGCACGGCATGCGGTGAAGGTGCTGAATCTGAGCGTAACCCTGAGCGCATCACGGGGTATTGAAAAGGGCTGGATCCTGCGCGCCCACTATGCCAGGTTGGATATCAGTTTTGAGAATCCCGGCAAAATAAAGGATGTTAAATATATTATCTACCGGGGCGAGAACGGCCGGGTTTTCCGGCCCATCGGCGAAATCGGCGATTCTCAATTCGGCGGAGGCGCTTATACCTATTTCGATAAACCCCTAGAAAGGGATAAACCTTACAGTTATCAAGTGACAGCCGTGGATACCGTGGGGCGGGTGCTCGCCCTATCGGACATCTGCGATATTTAAAAGCATAAATGGAAGAATTTATTCTTGATAGGAAGGATTTTTTTTCGGGTTTTGCTCTTGATATTTTTCCAAATTAATTTATAATATAATATTGTTTTTTAAAGCGCTGCTCGAAAAACGGCCCTTCTAACGGTTGGGAAAAAATATATCGAACATGTATCTTGTCACAGCACTGTAAGTGCTCGTTACCGCTATGTAATGGTCTAAAAGAAGTTGGAATTATTATAAAATCTGAAAAACAGGAGGTTACAATGGTTGGAATTGTAGGTTATGGAACACACATTCCACGCTACAGGATCAAAGTAGAAGAAATCGCGAAAGTATGGGGAGCAGATGCCCCCTCTTACAAAAAAGGTTTAAACCTGAACGAGAAGTCGGTGCCTGCTCCAGATGAAGACTGCGCAACCCTTGCGGTAAATGCCGCACGGAATGCCGTCCGGCGCGCAGGTATCGATCCCCAGGACATTGGCGCTGTCTATGTAGGCAGTGAATCCCACCCCTATGCCGTGAAACCGACAGGAACAATCGTTTCCGAAGCCTTAGGGGCCTGCCCTTATGTGCATACGGCTGACCTTGAATTTGCTTGCAAGGCCGGTACGGAAGGATTGTTCATCGCTCTTAGCCTGGTAAAAGCAGGGGAGGTAACTTATGCATTGGCTATTGGCGCCGATACCTCCCAGGGTGCACCGGGCGATGCCCTGGAATATTCGGCAGCAGCGGGAGCTGCAGCCTTTATCACCGGCTCGAATAACCTGCTGGCCGAGTTGGTGGATACCCACTGTTATATGACCGATACACCGGATTTCTGGCGGCGTGAGCACGCATACTACCCGGAACACGGCGGCCGTTTTACCGGGGAACCGGCTTATGAAAAACATGTTCACGGCGCCACCAACGCGATATTGAAAAAAACAAAAATGAAACCCGAAGACCTGGATTATGTCATCTTTCACCAGCCCAATGGGAAATTCCCGGTGAATGCGGCAAAAAAATTAGGCTTCAAAGAACCGCAGTACAGGCACGGGTTATTAGCTCCCACCCTGGGGAATACCTACTCAGGTTCATCTCCCATGGGACTGGCTGCCACTCTTGATGAGGCGAAACCCGGCGATCTGATTATGCTGGTTTCCTATGGATCGGGTTCCGGAAGCGATGCTTTTATATTCCGCGCCACCGAGCGACTGCAGCAGGTTCGCGATATAGTTCCCCGGGTCCGGAAACAATTGGATGAGCATAAGATATACGTGGAATACGGCACCTACGCCAAGTTCAGGCGAAAGATCTTAAAACCGGAATAAGGAGGAGAATCATGAAAGAAGTAGCTATAATTGGAATCGGAATGATAAAATGGGGAGAACTCTGGGAAAAATCTCTCCGTGATTTAGCAGTGGAAGCCGCACTAAAATGCTTTGATGACGCCGGGGTCGACCGCGTGGATACGATCTATGTCGGCTGCATGTCCAGCGGCTTATTCAATAACCAGGAGCACTTAGCCAGTGTTGTCCCCGATTATTTGGGGCAGCGCTTTACTCCCGCAACCAGGGTTGAGTCCGCCTGCGCGTCCGGCGGTCTGGCGGTTCGTTCGGCTTTCTTAGAAGTGGCCTCCGGCATGTCTGAGTATGCCCTGGCCGTTGGGGTCGAAAAAATGACCGATGTGGATGGCGGTGAAGCAACCTTTGGCCTGGCTACGGCCGCAGACCAGGATAACGAAGCCTTTCACGGCGTTACCTTCCCGGGACTTTATGCCATAATGGCCAATGCCCATATGGATAAATACGGTACAACCATCGAACAATTGTCACAGGTAGCCGTGAAAAACCACTACAACGGCAGCATGAATCCCCATGCCCAGTATCCCTTCAAAGTGACCTTAGACCAGGTCATGAACTCAACAAAAATTGCAGACCCACTGCGACTGTTTCACTGTTCTCCAATAACCGACGGGGCAGCTGCAGTGTTACTCGTACCTGTTGAGAAAGCCAAGGCATTGAATAAACCCTATGCCGTAATAACCGGCATCGGCCTTGCTACAGATACCATAGCCCTGTGCCAGCGCGAAGAACTATATAACCTGAAAGTTGTTGAGAAGTCAGCTCAGCGGGCGTTAAAAATGGCCGGAAAAACAATAAAAGATGTTGATTTTGCCGAAGTCCATGACTGTTTTACCATTGCTGAGATTATGGTTATGGAGGCCATCGGTGTGGTAGAACCGGGAAAAGGCGGACCCGCTGTGATGGACGGCCTGACCGCCCTTGACGGCAAATTCCCGATTAATCCTTCGGGAGGACTAAAAGCGAAGGGACATCCCGTGGGCGCTACCGGTGTGGCCCAGATCTGCGAAGCAGTCAACCAACTGCGCGGTGAGTCGGGACAACGGCAGCTTAAAAATGCCGGAACCGCCCTGACGCAGAATATGGGTGGCTCCGGCGCCAGCAGCGTCGTTCATATATTGGAGGCACGATCATGAAAGTACCAAGACATTGGCGAGAAACACCAAGACGTTATAGAATGGAAGCCGGGAAATGCAAAAAATGCGGCAGCATCCATTTCCCCGCAAGGCTGGTCTGCACCGAATGCGGCACAAAGGAATTTGAAACGGTACGGCTCTCAGGCAAAGGAGAATTGGCCTCATACACGGTGATACGGGTAGCTCCTACCGGTTTTTCCGACTTAGCACCCTATGCCATCGGCATCGTCAAATTAGATGAGGGTATCCGGGTAATGGGCCAGGTTGCCGATTGTGATCCGGAAACCCTGAAGATTGGAGACCGTGTCACCACACAGTTCCGCAGGATCAACGAAGAGGGTAAAACCGGTATGATCATGTACGGTTACAAGTTTGTACCTGATCTAGGTTTGTAAAAAATCGTCGAAAAAAAA